>JAHEDB010000498.1 GCA_024641465.1 Chromatiales bacterium
TGGCTGTTTTGCGTTGTGTACTCATAGCGTTATCTTACCCTCAAAAACTGTTGTCACGGGGCCTGTCATCCAGACCACCTGCCCTTCACCTGCCCATGTGATCTGTAAATCACCACCCGGCAGCGTCACCCTGACATTTTCGTTCAGTAGCCCGCGCAGCCGCCCGGCCACTACCGCCGCACAGGCACCGGTGCCGCAGGCCATGGTTTCACCCGTGCCCCGTTCAAATACCCGCAGGCGAATATGCTCGGGGCCCATTATCTGCATAAAACCGACATTGACCCGGCGCGGGAAGCGGGTATGGGATTCGATCCTGTCACCCAGCGTTCTGACCGGCGCCATATAAATATCATCCACCACCAGCACGGCATGGGGATTGCCCATGGACACCGCACTGATCTCTATATCCTGTTCATCGACCGTCAAAGTATACAGGCTGGCCTGTACATTTGCCTCGAAGGGGATCGCCGCCGGTTCCAGTACCGGTACGCCCATATTGACCCGCACCTGGCCATCGGCCTGTATCTGCGGCTCGACGATACCGCTTTTGGTCTCGACCCGGATACTGTCCTTGTCGGTCAGGCCCTGGTCACGGACAAAGCGGGCAAAACAGCGTACGCCGTTACCGCACTGTTCGACTTCGCCGCCGTCGGCATTAAAGATGCGGTAGCGGAAGTCCACCTTACTCTGAGTAGCGGACTCGACCAGCAGAACTTGATCGCAACCCACGCCAAAACGGCGATCGGCGAGGAATCTGATCTGTTCTGTGGAGAGGTTCACGGCCTGCCGAATGGCGTCGATGACCACAAAGTCATTGCCGAGGCCGTGCATTTTGCTAAAACGAATTTCCATAGGGCTTTAGAGTAGCGCTTTAGTCAATGAATGCAAACACTTAACTTGCATCACGGAGTAACCGGTGGTGGTCCTTGTAGATACAGCGGTCCATGATGACCTGGATACCCGCCGCCTGGGCGCGTAGGGCGGCCGCCTCATTGACCACCCCTTCCTGCAACCAGATGGCCGGGACCTTGAGCTCGATGCAGGCATCGATAACGGGGTCGAGCCGGGAGGGATTCAGGAATACATCCACCATATCGATGGGGCCGGGTATAGCGTGCAGATCCGCATAGGCCTTTTCGCCCAGCACCTCATCGGTCATCGGACGCACCGGGATGATGTGATAGTCAAACTTCTGCAAGGCCCTGGCTACCGTATGGCTCGGCCGGTCCGGTTTAGGGGACAGACCGACCACGGCGATGTGGCGGGTGTTTTCCAGCAGGTGTTTGATCTCGGCGTCTGAGGGATTTTTGAAATTAGACATAAAGTAAATTTACCACCAAGGCACCAAGACACCAAGGAGTAATATTTCTTTCAATACCTTTGCAGCCAAATATACCGCCAGGTCTGCGTGCCGGAATGACTAAAGAGTGCCATAGATAATTATGTGTCGATCACTAACGGTTTCCACCATCAGTTGTGACAATGCGTGTTCCTCCAGCTGTGCCTTTACCTCTTCGGGGGTGAAGGCCGCGCACAACGAATGATAAAAATCCTCACGCAGGATCGACGGTTCATTGGCGGCGTATTGCTCGACCAGGGCGTGTGCCTTTTCTTTACTCTCCGGCCGCATCAGGTCCATGACAAACACACTGGCAAAGGGCTTGGCGTGGGCCTTGATGCTGTCCCATAAGACGTGGGGGTCGTGCAGGTGGTGTAGCAGGCTGTTGCTGATAATGGTGTGGTAGTGCGGCTGTGGCAGCTCGAGGTCGGGGAGTTGGGTTTCCACCAGTTTGATTCGGTGTGCCAGGCCATGCTGTTTATTCAGGCGTTCTGCCTCCTGGAGCATTGCCGCGGCGCCATCGATAGCGTGCAACATGGCGTGCGCAAAGGCCCTGGCGAAACGTCGGCTGATATCGCATGGCCCGCAGCCGAGGTCCAGCACCTCATGGCGAATGTCGAGCTGTGGAAACTTTTCCTGGAATAGTCGGATAAAGGCTTGATGGGCCGATTCAAAATCGGCGTCGGCATAGGCCCTGGCCTGCGCCGGGTCGTTCATGAGTTCGGCTTCTGGGATACGTTGCATGCGGCATTGTAACGTCCGCGCTCGCAGTCAACCAGCCGGCTGATGCCATCGCCGCTGGCAAGGTGGGATAGGTAAGGATGTATGTTTACAGGGACGTCATTACGGCGGCGTCCCTGGCTGAAACAGATTACTGGCGTGTCTGCTGTACCTGATTTTTCTGACCACCTGCGCCCCCGGCCTGAATGTTAAAGGCAAAGGTAACGGTGATGCCCAAAACCAGAAAAAGCATGAAATCACGCAGCGGGTGCTTTTTGAACATCGTCCTACTCCTATTTAAAAGTTATGGTTTTGACAAAAGTTTGCATAG
>JAHEDB010000499.1 GCA_024641465.1 Chromatiales bacterium
CCCTGGGCCACGGCGCTGCCTTGACCTGGGACAAAGGCGGCGAACACTGCGCCGGTGTGGTAATTATACCCGCGCAGCTCGGCGAGGTCGAAATGCACCGCCACGCCATCCAGTCGCTGCTCGATGAGCAGGGCCATTTGTTGCAGGTAATCCAGTGCCGTCAATACGCCCGGGTCGCTGCCCTTTAACAGTTTTTTGGCCTCGTCCAGCACACCGGCATCGCCGTTCAGCTCTGCCAGGCCGAGAAATTTATCGGTGAGTTTTTTATCCAGTGACCAGCGACCAAACAGCTCGCGCATATCGGGTTGAGATTTACGCTGCAGGACATCGAACAGCTCATCTTCCTGACCGTTGTCCAGGCCAGCCTGTCTGGCCAGGCCGCGATAGATACCAACATGGCCGAGGTCGAAAAAGTTTTGTTGTACGCCACACAGGCGCAGGGTCTCGACCATCAGGGCGAGGATCTCGATATCACTCTCGACACCGGCATGACCGTATAACTCGGCGCCGACCTGCAAGGGGCTGCGTGAAGCAGCAAAACCGCTCGGTCGGGTGTGCAGTACCGTACCCATATAACACAGGCGGGTCGGGGTCTTGCTCTTCAGGTGATGGGCATCGATACGCGCCACCTGCGGTGTCATGTCGGCCCGTACCCCCATCAGGCGACCGGTCAGTTGGTCGGTGAGCTTGAAGGTCTTCAGGTCCAGGTCGTGACCGGTACCAGTCAGCAGGGATTCCAGGTATTCGATAAAGGGCGGCATGACCAGGTCATAGCCCCAGCTGTCATACAGGTCGAGCAGACGGCGGCGCAGGGCCTCCAGCTGACGGGCCTGGGGTGGCAGGATTTCTTCGATACCTTCGGGCAATAACCAGCGATCTGTTTGTTTCATTAGCCTGGATTTCTATCGACAGTCGTTCGGATCAGGACTTGGCAAAGTACAGCAGGACCGCACCGATGGTCATGATGATCAGTCCCCAGCTGCGCAGGAAGCGATCATCCATTTCAGTCATGACCTGCATGGTGCGTCGAAAGGCGCGCGGGTTGATCGACGGTAACAATCCTTCAATGACCATAACCAGTGCGAGCGCGATGAGGATCTCTTGCCACATATTAACTCTTTACCTTCAGTGTCCCGTTACTTCTTGCCGGCCCGTTTGTTCTTGAAATAATCAAAGAACTCGGAATCGGGCTCAATGACCAGCATATCGCCTTCCTTGTTAAAGGAGGTACGATAGGCCTCCAGGCTGCGATAGAAGGAATAGAACTCGGGATTTTTGCTATAGGCGCTGGCATAGATCTCGGAGGCCTTGGCATCGCCCTCACCACGGGTCTTTTGTGATTGACGATAGGCCTCGGCCTTGAGGATTGTCACCTGGCGATCAGCGCCGGCTCGGATCTTTTCCGCCGCCTCCGCACCTCGGGAACGGAAGTCCTTGGCGACCCGGGTACGTTCCGCCACCATGCGATTAAACACCGATTCACTGATATCTTCCGAATAGTCGATGCGCTTGATGCGCACATCCACTACCTCGATACCGAAGCGCTGTACCTGTTCATTCGACACCTTGGTGGTCGTACTCATGATCTCGCGGCGTTCACCGGACAACAACTCCTGGATAGTGCGCTTGCTGAATTCATCGCGCAGACCGTCATTGATAATGGTGTAGATACGCTCCATCGCGGTCCGTTCATTACCACCGGACATGGTCTTGTAATAGGTTGCCACGTCCTTGATACGCCATTTGACAAAGAAGTCGACATTGACGTTCTTTTTCTCTTTAGTGAGATACAGAGCGGGTCGTGCGTCGAGGGTCAGGATACGTTTGTCAAAGGTGCGTACATTATTGATAAAGGGCATTTTAAAATGAATACCCGGCGCATAGTCAGTCTTGACGATCTCACCGAGACGGAACTTGATGGCCAGCTCGCGTTCATTCACTGTAAATACCGTGGACAACAGCAGAAAGACTGAAACCACGATCAGCGCGAGTATGGAAATCCTGGTTGCGTTCATTAGCGTGCCTCCCGGGTGCGTAAGCGTTCACGGTGGCTTTCACGTGCGTCGATTGGCGTGGTGTTACCACTATCAGTTGCCGGTTGCAATTTTTGTAACTCCGAGGGCAGAGCTCTCTGTTGTGTCATTTTGTCGAGGGGTAAATAGATCAGGCTGTTACCCTTTTTCACATCCACCATCACCTTGCTGGAGTTGGACAGCACAGACTCCATCGCTTCCAGATAAAGACGTTCACGGGTCACGCCCGGTGCCTTGCTGTACTCCGTGAGGATCTTGCTAAAGCGTTCCGTCTCACCCTTGGCACGGGAGACCACCTGTTCACGATAGCCCTCGGCCTCCTGGATCACACGTGCAGCCCCACCGCGGGCCT
>JAHEDB010000071.1 GCA_024641465.1 Chromatiales bacterium
GATGGGGTATGATTACGGCGATTTTGCCGCCCATAACGGCCTGTGGGAAATGGCCGTGAAGACCGACTTTGATCCCATGGTGCGGATGGCCCTGGTGCCACGGGTGCTCGAGGCGCGGGGGCTGGATGTGACCCCGGGGATCATGGCAAAGCTGGTCGACTCCGGTGATATGCAGGCGGTGGAGATCCTCAAGATCATTCACCGTGATGAGATCGGTCACGTTGAGATCGGTTCACGCTGGTTTCAATATTTGTGCAAAGAGCGAGGTTTGTCACCCGCGCAAACCTTTGCGGAATTGATCGAGCAGTATATGAAAGGCAGATTAAAGGGGCCATTTGATCGGGCAACACGCCTTCAGGCCGGGTTTAGTCAACAGGAACTGGATTACCTCGATGGTGCCGGTTGAATTTAAAGGTAAATGAGAAAATGAAGTTACTGCATCTTGTATTGGTGTGCCTGTTTGTATTGTTGAGCGCGTGTGACAGGCCGGCGAGCAAAGGGTCTCAAAACTTGTTACTGGTATTTGGCGATCAGGAAGAAGGTGAGGAATCGTTTAAGACCCGTATCCTGGTGACAGCGGATTACATGCGTTTTGACGATGGTGAAGATGCCGGAGATTTTCTGGTTTTCGATCGCAAACACAAGACGATTTACAATGTTGTACAGGAAAACAAGACCATCACGGTGATCACCTCGCAGCCGACCGAGGTCAAGCCGCCGTTTGAACTCAAACTGAGCAATAAAAAGATCGACGACATGCAGGATGCGCCGAGCATGGACGGCGTCAAGCCCACCCATTATGTCTACCTGTCCGGTGAGCAAATCTGTTTCGAGGTCCTGTCGGTGCCCGGTTTTCTGCCAGCCTATGTCGAGGCCATGCAGGAGTTTAATATCGTGCTAGCCAATGACAGTGCCTTGACCCTGAATAATCTGCCTGCCGATATGCAAAAGGGATGCAGTCTGGCACAGAGTATCTTTGCCCCTAACCGCCATTTCACGGTTGGTTTTCCCATTCAGCAATGGAGTCCGGACGGTTCTCATTCCGTGTTACTGGATTTTAAAAAGGATTATCAGGCCGACAAGCTGTTGTTTGAAATTCCGACCAGTTATCGCCGCCTCACCATCCAGGAAATACGTACGGGCCTGGCAGGGCAGAAGTAACTCATTTGTATCCCACGATGCATTACTCCGGCATGGCTTGATGATCGAGACGGAAGGCGTTATGTTGAGTTAGCGGGGAGGTGCTCGATGCTCTTTATGCCTGATAAACAAGAACACCGGTAGGACGTTAGTCAATCGTCGCCAACCGGCAACTCCCGGCTTCACACACCAGCATACCCCCCGTCTGATACCAATCCGCCAGTACAATGCGTTTGGCGACCTGACCATTGAGTTTAAACTCATGCATGGCCGGGCGATGGGTGTGGCCGTGGATCAGTTGCTGTACATGATGTTTGCGCATGGCCTGTTCCACCGACCCCTGATTTACATCCATGATCGCGGCCTCTTTGCCCTGGGTCTCAGTCTTGCTGATCTCGCGGTATTTACGCGCCAGTTCCAGTCGTTCCGCCGGTGTTCTGGTGAGTAGCTCGGTTTGCCACTGCGGATTTCTGACCATGGCACGGAACTGCTGGTAGGCGAGGTCATCGGTGCACAGGGTATCGCCATGCATCAGCAGGGTGGGGATGCCGTACAGTTCGATCACGACCTCTTCACCGAGCAGGCGGCTGCCTGTCATGGCCTCAAACCCCTCACGCATCAGAAAATCACGATTGCCGTGCATGATATACAGCGGTACGGTCTGGCTCAGGGTCTTTAATTCGGTAATGGCGGTCTGATAATCGGGCAACACCATGTCATCCCCCAGCCAGACCTCAAACAGGTCGCCGAGGATATAAAGCGCCTCCGCCTGCCGGGCCGGGCCCTGCAGGAAGCGGAGGAATAACTGGGTAATTTCAGGCCGATCCTGGCTGAGATGCAGATCGGATATGAACAGGGTGGCCATAGCGTAAAGTCTTAGCCGACAACCTCAACCTTGGTGATGATCACATCTTCAGAGGGAACGTCCTGGTGCATGCCATAGGAGGTCGTGCCCACATCCTTGATGATATCGACCACGTTCAGCCCATCGGTCACTTCACCGAATACACAGTAGCCATAGCCGTCCGGGGTCGGTGATTTGAAATCGAGGAAGGTGTTATTGGCGACATTGATAAAAAACTGTGAGGTGGCTGAATGCGGGTTAGGGGTGCGGGCCATGGCAATGGTGCCACGGGTGTTGCTCAGGCCATTACTGGCCTCATTCTGGATCGGTTTGCGATTGGCCTTTTCCTTCATGCCCGGTTCCATGCCGCCACCCTGGATCATGAAGCCGTCGATGACACGGTGAAAGATGGTGCCGTCATAAAAACCATCTTTTGCATATTCAACAAAATTCTTCACCGTGTCCGGTGCCTTGTCAGCAAACAGTTCGAGGCTGATGACGCCCATGGAAGTATGCATTTTTACCTTCATGATAACTCCTTCCTGCTGCAGGTATTAGTTAGTGGCGCGAGTGGCGCGGACAATAATAACCGGGTCGCGTGGCACATCCCGGGGGAAGGGGCCGGCCGGTACGGTCGGAATAAGTTTAATGGTATCGACCACATCCATGCCCTGTACGACCTTGCCGAATACGGCATAACCCCAGCCATTGGGACTCTTGCTCTTGAAGTTCAGAAAATCATTGTCGGCTACGTTAATAAAAAACTGTGCCGAGGCGGAATGGGGGTCAAAGGTGCGGGCCATGGCGATGGTGCCCTTGTCATTCTTCAGGCCGTTGTCGGCCTCATTCATGATCGGCGGGTGGGTGTTTTTGCGTTCATACTTGGGGGTAAAGCCACCGCCCTGGATCATGAAATTGTTGATCACGCGATGGAAAATGGTGTTGGTGTAGTAGCCTTCTTCCACATACTGCAGGAAATTGGCCACGCTCTTGGGGGCCTTGTCAGGATAGAGTTCGAGGACGATATTGCCCTTGTTGGTCTCCAGCACGACTCTCGGTTTATCGGCCGCGGCCCAGCTGGCGGTGGAGATTAAAAGCAATAATGTGGTCAACAAATATCGCATGGTTCCTGTCCTGTGGTTGTTGGAATGCGCATGCATGATAAAGGGTTTGGGGCGGGCTGCAAAGCGCCCGGCTTTGAATCTGTCATTTTTTTGAGCTTGGGGGCGGTTTCCGTTAATCTACACGGCTTTGACACCATCCTGAGCCAAAGGAAATCAGCACCCATGCTATACGTCCACAATAACCTGACCCGGCAAAAAGAGCCCTTCCAGCCCATCGACCCACGCAATGTCCGCATGTACGTCTGTGGCATGACGGTCTATGACTACTGCCATATCGGCCATGCCCGGGTGCTGGTGGTGTTCGATGTCATCTACCGCTATTTACGCAAGCTCTATGGCGAGGGCCACGTCACCTATATCCGCAATATCACCGATATCGACGACAAGATCATTGCCCGCGCCAATAGCAACCGGGAATCCTTTCTGGACCTGACCGAGCGTTTTATCGATGCCATGCATGAAGACGCCGACCTGTTGGGTGTGTTGCGCCCCAATCAGGAACCCCGCGCCACGGTCTATATGGCCGAGATCATCGCCATGATCGAGGCCCTGGTGGTGCGCGGTCACGCCTATGCCGCCGGCAACGGCGATGTCTATTATGATGTCAGCAGCTTTGCCGATTACGGCCGCCTGTCCGGTAAACAACTGGACGACCTGCGGGCTGGCGCCCGGGTCGAGGTCGACGAGGCCAAGACTGATCCGCTGGACTTCGTGCTGTGGAAGTCTGCCAAACCAGAGGAGCCCAGCTGGGATTCGCCCTGGGGCAAGGGCCGCCCCGGCTGGCACATCGAGTGTTCGGCCATGTCGACCCACTGCCTGGGTAACCACTTCGATATTCATGGTGGCGGTCTGGACTTGCAGTTCCCGCATCACGAAAACGAGATCGCCCAGTCCTGTGGCGCATCCGGCGAGGCCTTCGTCAATGTCTGGCTGCATAACGGTTTTGTGCGGGTGGATGACGAGAAGATGTCCAAGTCGCTGGGGAATTTTTTCACCATCCGTGAGGTGCTGGAAAAATATGCCCCTGAGGTGGTGCGTTATTTCATTCTTACCAGCCATTATCGTAGCCCGCTAAATTATTCCGATAAGCACCTCGACAATGCCAAGTCAGCCCTGACTACCCTGTATACCGCCCTGCGGGGCTTCGATGCATCAACTCATGAGGTGGATAACGAATTCAACAACCGCTTCAATACGGCCATGCAGGATGACTTCAATACCCCCGAGGCCATCGCCGTGCTGTTTGATCTTGCTAAAGAGATCAATCGTCAGCGGGATACCGATGCAGCACAGGCCGGGCAACTCGCCGCTCAATTGCGTCAGCTGGCCGGTCAGTTAGGCCTGTTGCAGGATGATCCCCAGGCCTTCCTGCAGGGCAAGAGCCAGGCCGGTAGCGGGGGACTGAGTGACGCCGAGGTCGATGAGTTGATCAGACAACGCAATCAGGCCCGCGCCGACAAGAACTGGGCCGAATCGGACCGCTTGCGGGATGCACTCAAGGCGCAAGGTATTATACTGGAAGACAATGCCGGCAAAACGAGCTGGCGGCGCGCCTGAGTCGTGAACCGTATGGGCTATAGTTAGGGACAGACCACGTTGCTATCAATACGCCCTTAGGAGCAAGGAATGGGAAATACCAGACAGTCAGGCCTGATTTTATTACTGTTATGTTTGTTCGCTGCGCCGCTGCCAGCGGTGGAACAACATGCCATGAAAGAGGACAATCAGCATGTGCGTCGCTGGAATGCCTTTGCCAATAATTTACTCAAGTTGCATGAACGGTTGACCAATCAGCAGATCCACGTCATCAAGACTCGTATGGGCGGCTATGCCCATATGGCCGATTTTTACAAAGAATATAAATTCATCAATAAAAAGACCGGCAAGCTCATCAGTCAGTTGCAATGGGAAAAGGCCTATCCGGACAACCTGCATACCATCGAAGTCTTTATTTACGACGAATATGGTCGGGTGATTCGGGATTACAGTGCGGCCTACCTGCCGCAATATCGCAATGCCCCGACCCAGACCCTGATCAGCCTGCATGCCTATAACGGTCTGTTGCATGCCTTTCGCAGCTTTGATGCGACAGGGGATCATATTCTGGATCGATGTACCGGCAATTATAACGCCAAGGTCATCAATATCATGCTGGATGAAGATGAACTGTATGCCGCCCAGTTTGCCAGGAATGGCGTGATGCAGTCTGATACCTATCAGGAATGTTTCAAGGGCTTGCCAACGACCGCCGAAAAATACCTGCAACCTCAATAATCAGCCTCAGAAAAAAACTAACGCTTATATCAGCCCGGATTGATTGTCCGCGCGATGGTTGCCAGCAATTGCTCATTCGAGGTGTGCGATTTGACGAGTACACTGCTGACCTGTTGCGCGGCCTCCGGGGCGGTGTTCTGGGCGGAGAAGATTACCACGCGGGGTGGCTTGGGCAAGTTCTCGATGGTTTCCAGCAGGTCCAGACCCGAGCCATCGGGCAGGCCGATATCGAGCAGGATCAAATCAAAATTTTCCTCTAGCAAGATCTCTCTGGCGGCCAGCAGGGTGCTGGTCCACACCAGTTCACAATCATGCTGGAGCATTTTACTGACCAGATAATGGATGTCCTGTTCATCCTCTACGTGGAGGATGCGAGGACGTTTTGCCAGACCGGCGGCGTGTTTAACCACATGATTGAGGCGTTCAGGGTCGATGGGTTTTTTGATCCAGTCGAGTATTCCAATCGCCCCACCATTAAGTTCACGCCTGGCATCATCGGCCTTGATCGAGATGACGATCACCGGCAGGTCTCTGGTTGTTTCATTCTGCCGCAATGAAGTCAACAACTGGATACCGTCTTCATCGGGCAGGATGATATCCAGGGTCATGGCATTATATTTATCGACATGTTGCCGGAGCAATTGCCGCGCCTCAGCCGCGTTACAGGCGATATCACTGTTAACACCGGTCTCGGCCAACATTCGCTGCAACAGCGCCGCGACATCGGGGTCATCCTCTACAATCAGAATACAGGGGGAGTTTTTATCCTTCAACTCAATTGGCAGTATGTTGTCCGATAGCTCAGAGATCAGTTCGGGCAGTTCAACAAAAAAGGTCGTGCCGACTTGCGGCTTGGACACATAATCGATCCGACCGCCGTGTTTCTCTATGATCAGGCGGGTAATACTCAGACCCAGGCCGGTGCCACCCTTCTGGCGTTTGTCGGTCGAGTCATATTGGGTAAACTTGTCATAGAGTTTGTCACGGAAATCATCCGGGATACCGGGTCCGTGATCCGATACGGAAATGCGGATGGTGCCGTTCTGCCGGGCCATACTGATTTCAACGGTTTCACCCCTGGGTGAAAACTTGGCGGCATTGGACATCAGATTGTTCATCACCTGCATCATGCGGTCATCATCGGCATAGACGCGCACCCTGTCTGGACAGGCCTTGAGCACAAAGCGGACATTGTATTGATCGGCGTAGGCCTGATTGCTCTTGATAGCCTGTTGTAAAAATACCGGCAGTTCCAGGCTGTGGAAACGAAACGCCATCATGCCGGCTTCGATCTTCTGGATATCGAGGATATCGTTGATCAGCAATAACAGGCGCTCGGTGTTATTGCTGGTGATAGTCAGCATATCTTTTACACTGGCCGGTAATTTGCCAACGGTCTCCGCCATGACCAGACCCAGTGAGCCGCGGATCGAGGTGAGGGGTGTGCGCAACTCATGACTTACGGTAGAGATGAATTCGTTTTTCATCTTTTCCATTTGTTTACGCTCGGTAATATCCCGTACGATACCACTAAACAGGGTTTCACCGTCGATGTACATTTTGCTTACGGCGAGATCTAGCGGGAAGACACTACCGTCCTTGCGCATCCCCTCAACTTCACGACCGATGCCGATGATGCTTGCCTTGCCGCCCTGCATGTAGTTTTGCAGATAACCGTCATGCTGGGCCTGATACGGGGCCGGCATCAGCATATTGATATTCCTGCCAATCACTTCCTCGGCACTGTAGGCAAAGATCTTTTCAGCCGCCGGATTGAAGCCCTGTACGATCCCTTTTGAATTGATGGTAATGATCCCATCGACGACGTGGTCCAGTACGGCCTGCAGGCGTGATGCCCCGGCCTTGATGGCCTTTTCCGCCTCGATGCGTTCGCTGATGTCGCGCACGATACCGGTAAACAGGTGTTTGCCGGCGACGGTTATCTCGCTGACGGCCAGATCAAGAGGGAAGGTCTGGCCATTCTTACGCCGGCCTTCCACCTGTCGGCCGATACCGATAATGCGGGCCTTGCCGGTACGCAGGTAATTATCCAGATACGTGTCATGTTCCTCCTGGTAAGGCGATGGCATGAGCATCTTGACGTTCCTGCCGATGACCTCAGTGGCAGCGTAACCGAATATGCGCTCGCCCGCGGGATTGATGGTTTGTATGATGCCATGTTGGTCGATTGTAACGACGCCATCGACCATGTGTTTAAGAATGGTTTTTTGCCAGGCCGAAGAATCATTGGCCTCGTTGAAACCTTCATCATAGGAATGCATTAAGCGCTTTTTAGTGCGATATAAATAACCAAACAATACGCCGGCGAGTATGAGAGTTATCAAACCGATACTAACAATACCGATCCTGTATTGGTGTATCAGCCTTGAATCACGGTTGGCTATTCGTTGATGGGGGTTGTGGGTAGGCGCACTAGCCGTGGTGGCGGTTTTTAACAGGGTGGCGTGCTGGATTTTATTTTCCGTCTGTGCAGCGGTCGTGGTTATATCCTCGTTCAGGCGCAGAGTTAGTGGATCGATATATGACTGCTTGATGGTGCTGCATGCATCCTGGCTATGGAGGAGCAAGGAGATGGAAAGGCCCAGCATGAAGACGGAGGTGACTGTGTAGCGAAGGCAGCATTTTTTTTTCAGAACAGAGGCCATATGAGATTTGTTAACGGTCCAGGCAATTGGCCATACCTTACCCGAATGCTATGGTTTATACCATCTCGAGTTTACACCATAGATCATTTATTTGTTGTGGCAGGGTGATGGGATCAAACGGTTTACTGATGACGCCGATAACGCCTAGCTCCAGGTATTTTTCGACCTCGTGGGGCTGAACCTTGGCGGTCAGAAAGATAACGGGTATATCCTTCAAGTTATAAACTTTGTGGATCTCCCGTAGGGTGTCCGGGCCATCCATGACCGGCATCATGACATCGAGGATCATCAGGTCGGGTTTTCGTACCTTGGTGATCTCCAGCGCCTCATGTCCCGAACCACAGGTCTCCAGGGTAAAGCCTCCAATATCTTGCAGCGAAACCTGGACAATCTTGCGTATGTCCGGCTCGTCCTCGACCAGCAAAATCCTATTAAGCTTCTGGCGCAACTGGCAGTCACTCCCTGTCTTTTTTATTTGATGTGGTCCGTACATGCGTGTGGGCAGGATACACATAAAGTCTTGCTGAATGTAGGATTAATATTAATCTGGCGAATATAAATAGCAAGGGATTTGGCATGACGCTTAAGCGGCTAATTGCGGTTACCCCTGACCAGTCA
>JAHEDB010000500.1 GCA_024641465.1 Chromatiales bacterium
ACTTTCCCTGCTGTTTTACAGCGTTTTATTGGTGGTCATTTTCTTTATTTCCATGTCGGGCTAATACGGTCATTCCCGATGAGATAACATTTTTAACCACGGGGGACACGGGGCAAAACCATAATCGCCTTCCCCGTGTTCCCCGTGGTTGATCTGGCTGTTCTCAAGACCGTAGCCCGGATGAAATGCAATGCAATCCGGGGGGCGCCGGTGAAGCGCTCTCCCGTATTTCGCTTACGCTGCATACGGGCTACGGGGGTTTTAAACCCCGGGGGAAAACCAAAACCATAATCGTGTTCCCCGTGGTGGATCTAACTGTCTCAAGACCGTAGCCCGGATGGAATGCAATGCAATCCGGGGGGCGCCGGTGAAGCGCTCTCCCGTATTTCGCTTGCGCTGCATACGGGCTACTGGTTTTTTTAACCACGGGGGACACGGGGGATAACCAAAACCATAATTGCCTTTCCCCGTGTTCCCCGTGGTTGATCTGGCTGTTCTCAAGACCGTAGGCCGGTGAAGCGCTCTCCCGTATTTCGCTTACGCTGCATACGGGCTACTGGAGTTAGATATTCAGATTGAGTTGCTGATAGCTGGTTCGGGCCATGGCCATCAACACGTCTTTGTTGAGTTCGCCGCTCAATGCATAACCCAGTGTACCCTCGATCCAGTAGAAGGTATTGAGTTGTTTATCCTGGGTAAACTGAAACATCGTATCGGCCTTGATGTTATTGATGCGGCGGACATACAGGGTGACTCGCGTGCCACTCTTGTCCTGATACATAAATTGCGCCGCCATGCGATCCGTCGACGGTAACAGACGCCCGCCCACTAATTGATAGCCATGCTGCGCCAGGTTGGGCGCCTTAATGCGGGTCTTGAGTCGCTTTGACAACCAGTCGATCAAATGCTGTTCCTGGTCGGCGCCCACCTCCACCGGATGGCGTTTCTCAGCGGCATACACCACATGGGCAAAGGCCGCCGGTTTTGACAGATTGACCTGTAGCAGCCGACTCTCGGTGGTAAACAGGCCGTGACTGTTCCAGCCGATCAGCACCCCGGCCAGTAAAAAACTCGCCGCCAGCGACAGGCGTTTGTAAAGACGTTTACGTGGTGGGATGCGCAGGGCATCGGGTATCGGCTCCTGCACGATGGGATCCAGCAGGCGATGTAGTTCGCGATCGATCGCCTGGTATTCATTCAGCTCGCGGAGTTTATCCGGATGCTCCTTCAGCCAGGCCTCGACCTGCAAACGACGGGCATCACTCAGCTGCCCGTCGAGAAAGGCGTGCAGGTCGGCATCGGTGATCGGTGTCTTGTAACTCATTTGACTCGCCTCAGGGTTTGCGCGTATTCACCGGCCAGTCTGGCGCGCAATTGCTGGCGCGCCCGCGCCAGGCGTGACATCACGGTGCCTTCCGGGATATCCAGTATTTTAGCCACTTCCTGATACTTCATACCTTCAATCGCCACAAACAACAATATCTCACGCTGGTCCGCCGGCAGTTCATTCAGGGCCTGCTGGATATCGTTGACCGCCGCATCGCTATCGGCCCGATTATGCGGGTCTGCCTCGACTTCATCCAGCTCGACAAAGTTCGGGCCGTTGACCCGCCGCTTCACCTGATTGACATACAGGTTATGCATGATGGTAAACAGCCAGGCGCGCAGGTCCGTGCCACGCTGCCACAGACTCAGCCGTTGCAAACCCCGTTCAATACAGTCCTGCACCAGATCGTCGGCCTGCACTACATCGCCACGCAGCAAGACCCGTGCATAGCGACGCAACTGCGGCGTCAGGTCGGCGATCTCTAATTCAATTGGTTTCATTCCAGCACCGGGTTAACAACCGGTGGCAGTCTACCACCGGTTGTGACTCATCTCATTGGCTCGCGTCTATTTGATCACAGGCGGCATCGGCGCCGGTTTGGTAAAGACCCAGTCATTGTCCTTCACCGGGGTATGACAGCCCTGACACTCCTGGGTAAAGCTCGCGTCTTTACCATAGGGTTTCTGCTCCATGCCCAGCCAGCGTGCATAACCCCAGCCACCGGTGCCGGCGTATTTCTTGGCATCCTTGAACATGAATTCGGCGTGCACGAATTTATCCGGCGCAATGGCGGTCGGCCACGCCGCTTCCGCCGTCTGTTTCCAGACCACCTTGCCCAGGATCGCACCGTCAGGCCACGGGTTCGTCTTGCCCGCACGCGCCGCCGCGATCGCCTTGTCATTGCCCAGGATCACCCGCAATGTATTGTTGTCCAGCCGGTGCGATACCGAAATCACCCGCCAGTCTTGATAACCGGCCGGGAACTTGATGCCATTCGGTGCAGCCGGTACCGCCGTCCCGGCCATGGCGGGTAGTGCGAACAG
>JAHEDB010000501.1 GCA_024641465.1 Chromatiales bacterium
CACGGTCTCATTGTCTGTCGCCGCAATAACAATTTGCTTGCCCTCGATATCGGTCGCCGTGAATTCTCGAGGCACATGCTGAATGTCACCCGCCTGCTGCCAGCGCTGTAGCTCATCGCATAAAACAGGGGACACGACCGTGACGACACCACCGGCACGAAGGAGTAAAAATACCTTGCGTGAAGCGACGTCACCGCCACCAACTACCAGACAGGGCTGGCCCTTGATATTCATAAAAATGGGTAAAAAATTCACTGCTGGACCTCAATCTGTTCCGCTCGGCAAAACCACACTACACGGGCCGGCAATGATACCCTTATCACCTGTGGCTTGTCTCCCATACCCCCTATCCCATGAGTAATACAGGCGTTCTGTGTGGATAAGATGGGCACCCTGCTGTCGCGTTTTGCCCTATACTTAGCGGCGTAAACAAGGGAAGTACTGATAATCAATCTCACCAACCCACCCAGTGGAAGGAGGTGCAGCATGAAAAGACGTCTCTATTTTATCCTGCCAGATACCATCACCGCCGAAACAGTCCATAACGAATTACTCCTGTCGCGAATCCCGGAAACCAATATGCATGTCATCGCCCGCGAGGACATGGATTTATCCGATTTACCCAAGGCAAACCTGCTGCAAACCAGCGATGTAGTGCACGGCGCCCAGCTCGGCTTTATTCTCGGCGGCTTCACCGGTGTGCTGATGGGCAGTCTGGCGGCCGCGACGGGCTGGCTGGTCGAAGGACTGGAAGTCTGGTCCGTCAGTTCGCTAGCGATCGGTGGCGCCTGTCTTGGGGCCTGGGCCTCGAGTATGGTGGCGGTGAATATCCCCAACACGCGACTAAAACCCTTCCAGAAGGCCATCGAAAGCGGTCAGATCCTGTTTTGCATCGACCTCCCGCCACAGCAGGTGGAAACGATCAGCGATCTCGTCAGGCGGTTTCATCCCGAGGCCGATATGCACGATATCGAACCGACCATCCCGGCCTTCCCCTGAGTTAAACGTCTATGCCAGTCAAGAGCGGTGCTTCGGCACCGCTTTTTTTATGCCGAATACTGCTGCCGAAAACGCTGTACAAATAAATCCAGCTCAGACTCTGGCAACAGATTGATACCCGCCGCCCCCTTGCGGCCACCACCGGTGGCAAAGCGGCGGCACAGCTCATCAGCCCCGGTCTTGTTGCTCTGTGGCGCCCGCACACTGACCATGAACCCGCCTCCTGGCAAGGCGGTTAACACGGCATGGGCACGTTCAGGGGCAGCGGTCGAAAGCCGATTGCCATAAACCCCGCTGACCCGACGTGACCATTTCGCGTCGGGCAATATATATACAGCGGTGTGTGCATCTGAGAATTCGGGCTGAATGGCCCCCGCAAGGACCATATCGGCGTTATAACCATTTTTTAACACCTGATAGGCCTCCTCCTCCCGGATAAACACAAAAGGATCGGCATAGGGCTTCATCTTCTGGTAAAGCTCAGTTGGCTTAAAATAGAGATCATCAAGGCTGGAACCATAGCCGTTATAATTCAGACATGTCCCAAGATCACATAAGGCCTGTAACTCACTCTCAGTGTACGCCAGTGGTGAGGCAGCTTTTCTGGCGCTAAGGTGCAGATTGTCACCGAAGGCGGCGGTGATAGCCCAGGGCAGATACTGCCCCTGCAAATAATCATTCACTAGCAAACTGGTGCAGGTATCAGGCGAGGTATCAATATGCATCTCCAGCTGCGGATGCTGTGGCAGGGTCTCACCGGCGTAATGGTGATCGAAATAATGAATACTGGCTCCCTGAGCTAATAGCACATCCAATGCAATGCGGTTCTTATCAAGTGAAATATCAAGAACCGTAACACTATCCCCCGGCGTTGCCTTTACATTGGCCAATAAGCCAATATCCCGCTTCACACCGGTAACAAGAACACTGTCGATGGGTTCGGACAGACGTAACTGATGCAAGGCACACAGGCCATCGGCATCACCATTAAAGACATCGTACTGAGTCATCACAAATTTCCATTTATCATACAATTCATTGGCTATAATCTGGCACATAGGATTGTATACGATTATAATGTTCAACTCTAATAAGACTAAAGAATGCTCAAGAGCAGGGACCTAAATGCCGTCAGAACAGGATACAGCCATCAGTAGCAATACCGTCTGGCATCATGCCACCGTCACCCGAACCCGGCGGGAACAACAAAATAATCACAAAAGTGTCATCCTGTGGTTCACCGGCCTATCAGGTGCCGGCAAATCGACCTTAGCGCATGCAGTGGAAGAACGACTTTATCAATTAGGTTGTCGGACCTATGTTATGGATGGTGATAATGTCCGCCATGGACTATGCGGTGATCTGGGAT
>JAHEDB010000072.1 GCA_024641465.1 Chromatiales bacterium
ACCTGGGTGGATCACGTAGTGGCCTTCGAAGTACACCGTGAATTTGTCATACACCCAGGTGGTAATGGGTGGGGTGCCGACCGGGCCATTTTTCTGTTTGGCGGTGCCAAACCGTGCTTCCACCTGCTCCATGGTCATGCCGCGACCGGGCAGGGTGACGGAAAAGTTTTTTGCCTGCGTGGGCTGGGGAGCAGTTGCCGCGTTTTCCGGTGTGGCCTCTGGTGCAACATTGGGGGTTTGTTCGGCTGGGGCCTCGGGGTCAATATTGGGGGTTTGTTCGGCTGGGGCCTCGGGGTCAACATTAGGGGGTTGTTCGGTTGGGGCCTCGGGGGCCGCCATGTTTTCTTCGCTCGTAACCGCGGGGACATTGAGGTTTTCTTCCTGTACGACCTCGGGAAGGGTCAGGGTTTCAGCTGCGGACTGGCCGGTGGTAAACATAAGCAGACTGATCGCCAGTGCAGCAGGTAACGCTCTGTACATTGTGTTCTCCAAAAAATACATCTTGGTACGAATCCTGTTAAACGTTATGGTATCAATTAATCAGGTGAGAGTCCTAATCGAATTTAGATTTTTTTACTGAAATCATGCTGATATGGCTTGAATACATACATGGTTAGGGCCATAAGTGAAATATGGTACAAACGAGCATACAGCAGAGCGCCGAACAGCTTGCCAGCACCGATGCGGTGCAGTCCTGGCTGGAAGGCCTCGGCGCCCGACATAGCAGCGAGGAGGCCGGTCTCATCTGGCAGGCCATCGAGTTGGCCAAAGAGGCGCACAAGGGTCAACAACGTGCCTCGGGTGAACCCTATGTGAATCATGTGATCGCGGTGGCGGATATCCTGGTCGGTATGCACCTGGATGCCGAGGCGATCACGGCGGCGATCCTGCACGATGTGGTGGAGGATTCGACTTACACCCTGCAAGACCTCAGTGACCGTTTTGGCCCCAGTGTGGCGGGTCTGGTCGATGGCGTGACCAAGATGAAGATCATCGACCGTGGCGCGACACCGGTCGGCGATACGGCGGTGTTGCAGGCCGAGAGCCTGCGCAAACTGCTGCTCGCCATGGCTGAGGATGTGCGGGTGGTGTTGATCAAACTGGCCGATCGGCTGCATAACATGCGCACCCTCAAGTATCTGCCCGAATCCAAACAACTGCGCATTGCCCGTGAGACCCTCGATATCTATGCCCCGCTGGCCAATCGCCTGGGGATCTGGCAAGTCAAATGGGAACTGGAGGACCTGTCTTTCCGTTATCTTGATCCCAATGCCTACAAGCAGGTAGCCGCATTTCTCGATGAGCGGCGGGTCGACCGCGAGCAATACATTCAGCACGCCATCAAGGTCCTGAGTCAGGAACTGGCGCTGGCCGGTATCGACGCCGATATCCAGGGGCGACCCAAGCATATCTACAGTATCTGGAAAAAGATGCAGCGCAAGGGTCTGGGTTTTCACGAACTGTATGATGTACGGGCCTTGCGCATCCAGGTAGATGCCAAGCGGGATTGCTATGCCGCGCTGGGGGTGGTGCACGGCCTATGGAAGCACATCCCCAAAGAATTTGACGACTATATCGCCACACCCAAGGAAAACAATTACCAGTCGATCCACACCGCCGTGGTGGGTAGTGGTGGCAAGACCCTCGAGGTGCAGATCCGCACCCGCGACATGCACGCCCACGCCGAACTGGGGGTGGCGGCGCACTGGAAATACAAGGAGGGCAGTAAGCAGGACGGCGCCTTCGAACAGAAGATCGCCTGGTTGCGGCAGTTACTCGAATGGCGGGAAGAATCCGTCGATGACGGTGATTTTATCGATCGCTTCAAGTCGGAGGTCTTCCAGGATCGGGTCTATATCCTCACCCCGCAGGGCAAGGTCGTCGATCTGCCGCAGGGCGCCACGCCGCTGGACTTTGCCTATCACATCCACACCGAGGTCGGACACCGTTGTCGCGGGGCGAGGGTCGATGGCCGCATCGTCTCCCTTACCTATGAACTGAAAAGCGGTGAACAGGTGGATATTCTCACCACCCGCCATAGCCGGCCAAGCCGTGACTGGCTCAATCCGCAACTGGGTTACCTGAAGACCAATCGGGCGCGGGCCAAGGTGCGTGCCTGGCTGAAGGCGCAGAACTACGAGAGCAATGTCGCCTCGGGGCGCTCAGCGCTGGAAAGGGAGTTGCATCGCCTGGGGGTGCAGGAGATAAACCACCATACCCTGGCGGAACAGTTCAACTTCAAACAACTGGATGACTTTCTCGCCGCCCTGGGGCGGGGTGACATCAACTCCACTCAGCTGGCCGGTGCCGTACAGCGCCTGTTAGCGAAAGAGCAGCCGGAGACACTGCCATCCACCAGCCAGCAAATCACGCATCGACCCAGCGGTTCAACGGGGACTGATATTTCCATCGAGGGGGTCGGCAATCTGCTGACCACCATGGCCAATTGCTGTAAACCGGTACCCGGGGATCAGATCATCGGATTCATTACCCAGGGGCGGGGTGTCACTGTGCACCGGCGCGATTGTCATAACATCCTCAAGATGGACGACGCCCGACGCGGCCGGCTCATTACAGTGGAGTGGGGTAATGCCAAGGCCACGACCTATATGGTGGATATCACGGTCGAGGCAGTGGACAGACAAAACCTGTTGCGTGACATCCTCACCGTGCTCACTCACGAGCACATCAATATGCTGGCGGTGAACACCCATTCCAATACCCAGAATCACACGGCGAACATGAAATTTCGTCTGGAGATCCACGATGTCAATCAACTCAGCCGGGTACTGAATCGGATCGGCGCGCTGCCCAATATCATGGAAGTACGGCGGGATATCTAACAAACAAGATGTATTAAACAACCTTACCCCTCAGTAAATGCAAATTGCTCCTCCCCTGTTTCCCGCTACTCTATTGAAACGCTACAAACGTTTTTTGGCCGATGTCCGTCTCGATGACGGTTCGGAACTTACGGTGCACACCCCCAATACCGGCAGTATGCTGGGTTGCGCGGAGCCAGGCATGCGTATCTGGTTGCGGGATACCCAAAATTCGAAGCGTAAATATCGCTACTCCTGGGAAATGAGTGAATCAGCGGAGGGAGTCAAAATCGGGGTCAACACGGCACTGAGTAATTCGCTGGTCAAGGAGGCCATTGAAACAGGGGTGGTCACGGAGCTGCAAGGATACACACAAATCCTGACGGAAGTGCCTTATGGTCACGAAAATAGCCGTATTGATCTATTGCTCAAAAATGACACGCGAAATTGTTACGTCGAAATAAAAAATGTTACGGCCGTGGATGCAAATGGCCTGGCGATCTTTCCCGATGCTGTCACCACGCGCGGCACAAAACATTTACGGGAATTAAAGGCGATGGTCGAAGCCGGCCATCGGGCGGTGATCTTTTTCTCCATACAACGTGATGATGTCACCGCCTTTCGACCGGCCAGCGAAATCGATCCGCTGTATGCCGCCACCCTGGCCGAGGTGATCGCAGCTGGCGTGGAGGCCCTGGCGTATCGGGCCACGGTCAGTCCGGCGGAGATTTGCCTGAAAAATCGCCTGCCTGTCGAAATATGAACAGCACGCTTTGATACGTGGCACAGGCCAGGGGTTTTATGTTCTAATGCCACCCCATGTATAAACCATTCGCCCTGTTTGTCGGCCTGCGCTACACACGCGCCAAGCGTCGTAACCATTTTATTTCCTTCATCTCCCTGTCATCCATGCTGGGGATCGCCCTGGGCGTGACCGCCCTGATCACGGTCTTATCGGTCATGAACGGTTTTGAGAAGGAGGTCAGGGAGCGGATGCTGGATACCATCGCCCATCTGACCATCTCCGATTTTGAAGGTCGCATTCAGGACTGGCAAAAGGTCTTGCAGGTCGTTGAAAAGCACCCTGGTGTGGTTGCGGCCGCACCGTATATCCAGGCCGAAGGCATGTTGATCTTTGCCGGTAACGTTAACGGTACATTGATTCGCGGAATATTACCCAAAGACGAGTCGCGGGTGTCAAAGATCGCCAAGCACATGGTGGAAGGTAAGTGGGAGAGCGTGCAACCCGGCAAGTTTAATATTCTGCTGGGTGCGGACCTGGCGCGTAAGATCGGCGCCGGTGTCGGCGATAAGGTGACCCTGGTGACCCCCAGCGTCAATATCACCCCGGCCGGGGTGGCGCCGCGCATGAAACGCTTTACCGTGACGGGTATATTTCAGATCGGTCACAACATATATGACTCCAGCCTGGGTATCGTGCACATGGACGACGCGGCCCGCTTGCTGCGTATGAACGGCCAGGCCAGCGGTGTGCGGGTCCAGATCAAGGACCTGTTTGAGGCCCCCCTGATACGCAAACAACTGGCGACCCGTGATCTGGCTGCGTATTGGGTGCGGGACTGGAGCAGCTATCACTCCAACTGGTTTCGCGCCGTGAAGATCGAAAAACGGATGATCTTCCTGTTGCTGCTGCTGATCATCGCCGTGGCAGCCTTCAACATCGTTTCGACCCTGGTGATGGTGGTGACCGACAAGGAAAGCGATATCGCCATCCTGCGTACCCTCGGTGCCTCGCCGGGGACAATATTACGGATCTTTATCGTACAGGGGACCTTGATCGGCGCCGTCGGTACCCTGCTGGGCACCCTCGGTGGCGTCAGTCTGGCCCTGAATATCGATGTGGTGGTGCCGTTTGTAGAGTCCCTGTTTGGCTTCCACATCCTTGACCCGTCGGTGTATTACATCAGTGAGATCCCCTCGGACCTGCACTGGTCGGATGTGTGGACTATCTGCATCATCTCCTTCCTGCTGGGTATCAGCTCGACGATTTATCCGGCGCGACGCGCCAGCCAGACCCAACCGGCGCAGGCCTTACGCTATGAATAAACCACAAGAACAAACAGCATACGACGGCCCGGTCATCGCCTGTCAGCAATTGGCCAAGACCTTTGACGAGGGCCCGGCCAGTGTCGAGGTGTTGCGCAGTGTGGATATGGAGATCAAAGCCGGTGAACAGGTGGCGATTGTCGGTGCCTCGGGCTCGGGCAAGAGTACCTTACTGCACCTGCTCGGTGGGCTCGATACCCCGACCCGGGGCCAGGTACAGGTCATTGGTCAGGAGATGTCTGCCCTGGGTGAGACTGCACGTGGCGTGTTGCGTAATCGCACCCTGGGTTTTATCTATCAGTTTCACCACCTGTTAATGGAATTCACCGCCCTGGAAAACGTGGCCATGCCCTTGTTGATCCGTGGTGTTGAACCAGCCCAGGCCCTGGCGGAGGCAAAACAGATGCTCGAGCGGGTCGGTCTAGGACATCGTCTGGCCCATAAGCCTAATGAGCTGTCCGGTGGTGAACGGCAGCGTGCGGCCGTGGCCCGTGCCCTGGTCAGTCATCCCCGTTGCGTGCTGGCCGATGAACCGACCGGAAATCTGGATGGTAAAACGGCCGATGGGGTATACGAGTTGATGCAGGAGCTGAATCGGGATCTACAGACCAGTTTTATCGTCGTAACTCACGATCTGCGCTTTGCCGAGAAAATGGACCGTGTGCTGCACCTGCAGGATGGCATCATCAGCTGACAATCTATCAGGTTTGTAGTTTTTTCTTGCGGCGAAGCAGCTTACGCAACTGCCATTGCCGGCCGACACTGATGCGCCAGATGAGCTTCACCCCCAGCGCCCCGATTACAGCGCTCAAGATCCCCATTATCAGGCAGCCCAGCAGGAAGGGTTGCCAGATCACCAACAGTTCACTGGTCAGCCAGTCCGCAGTAAATTCAAACTGCACCTGATGGGCATGGGTCCCCAGTACTATGGTCCCCACCTTGTAACAGAACCAGAAGATAGGCGGCATCGTGACCGGATTAGTCAACCAGACCAGTCCGGCAGAAATGGGTAAGTTGGTCCGAAACAGGATGGCCATCGCCGCGGCGAGGGCCATTTGCATGGGGATGGGGATAAAGGCCACAAACAGGCCGACGGCAAAAGCCCCCGATACCGAGCGACGATTCAGGTGCAGCAGATTAGGGTCATGCAGGAGCGTGCCGAAGAGTTTATTGAGTTGGGGGTGCTTACGAAACTTGTCCGGATCAGGCAACCACTTTTTTAATAACTTCTTTGGCATGGAAGGCTTGTATTTTACACTTGGACTGACTTAAGCAATCTATTTACAGGGAGTTGTCGGCAACATGCGCTCAGGGACGATAGCCTTTCTAGCAGGTATTCTAGCGCTCCAACAGTTCAAAGAGCTACCAGAATTGCATTGGTTGGCACTGATATTACCGTTAATGACCGCGGTTGTATATTTTCGGTATTGCTGTTTTAAGTTAATTCTTGGCGGGCTGGCGGGATTTGTCTGGGCCTGGATCAGTGCTCACTGGTTATTGGCACAGGCTTTGCCAGCGAATATCGAAGGTAAAAACATTGTTATTACCGGCTATATCGCCGCTGTGCCGACATATAAACACCACCTCTGGCAATTTGAGTTTGATATCAAACAGGCCAGCTTTGAGGGGCAGGCCGTTACGCTTCCCGAGCATGTCCGCCTCAATTGGCATGGACAAGTACCCAAGCTGAGCGCCGGCGATCAATGGCGATTAATCGTCCGGCTAAAGCGCCCCCACGGTTTCATGAATCCCGGTGGCTTCGATTACGAGCAGTGGTTGTTCAGCCATCGGATCCGGGCAACGGGTTATGTCAGACCCGACGGGGACAATACGTTACTTTCCAGTCGAGTTATGGATTATCCAGTGCAGCGCCTGCGTCAACACCTGCAAGGGCGGCTGGTGTCTCTATTACCGGATCATCCCATGCAAGGGGTGGTATCAGCATTAATCCTAGGTATACGGGACAACATCAGCCCGCAACAATGGCAGCTATTTCGCCAGACCGGCACCAACCATCTGGTGGCAATCTCAGGTCTGCATATTGGTCTGGTGGCCGGCCTGGTATTTGTGTTGGTCCGCTGGGGCTGGGCTCGAATGGGGCGGCTGGCCTTAAGGCTGGCGGCCCCCAAGGCGGCCGCCATCGCTGCCCTGATGGCGGCCTCGGTGTATGCGGCGCTAGCGGGGTGGTCATTGCCGACCCAGCGGGCCATGATCATGGTCGCGGTGGCCCTGCTGGCCGTGCTCTACAAACGACACATTCAGCCAAGCTATGGTCTGGCCGTGGCCCTCGGGCTGGTCCTGCTGCATGACCCTCTGGCGGTATTGAGCCCCGGCTTCTGGCTATCGTTTGGCGCCGTGGGCCTGATCTTCCTCGGTATGCAGGGCAGGCGTAATGGTGTGCCGTGGTGGGACAAGTGGTTCCGGGTGCAATGGATCGTGGGGCTGGGCCTGCTACCCCTGTTATTGTTGTTTTTCCAGCAGTCGTCGCTTGTCTCACCGCTGGCCAATTTTGTCGCCGTGCCGGTGGTTAGTTTGCTGGTGGTGCCCCTGTTGCTGATCGGTATCCTGCTGAGCGGCATTTTTCTACCTGTTGGGCGGGGCTTGCTTGAGCTGGGGGCGGGGCTGCTGGACTATTTGACGGATTTGCTGGCCTTCCTGGGGCAACCTGGATTTGCGACATGGACCGGTATTGTACCGGATATCCCGGCGCTGGCTTTTTCCGTACTGGGCATTGTATTTCTGCTTTTTGTTCCGCTTGGGAGAGGTCGCTGGCTGGGGATCATTTTTCTCTTACCCTTGTTGTTCCAAAAACAGGATGTTCCCGCTGATGGGGAGATTTATTTTACCCTGCTGGATGTGGGGCAGGGCCTGGCGGCCGTGGTACAGACACGAAACCACACCCTGGTGTTTGATACCGGGCCACGCTTCAGCCCCGAATTTGATACCGGGGCTGCGGTGCTCATCCCTTTTCTACGTAGCAGGCAGATTCAGCGACTCGATACCCTGGTGGTCAGCCATGGGGATAATGACCATATCGGTGGGGCAGACAGCCTGCTGGCGGCCATACCGGTTGGCCAGGTCTATACCAGTGCCCAGCCGCTACTCGACGATAACAGGGCTATTGCCTGTCGGCAGGGGCAACACTGGCAATGGGATGGGGTACAGTTTAACGTGTTGCACCCCGGCGCAGGGGATTTGCAAATGAAGGAAAACAACCAGTCCTGCGTACTGGCGGTGGCGGGCCGATATGGCTCGGTGCTGCTACCGGGTGACATCGAACAAGAGGCCGAAAGGCGGCTGATTGAAAAATACCCGGGTAAACTAAAATCAACCATTCTGGTTGCGCCGCATCACGGCAGTAAAACCTCATCCAGTCAGGCGTTTATTGATGCGGTTAAACCGGATTATGTGTTTTTCCCAACGGGTTACCGTAACCGCTTTCATTTCCCCAACCATAATATAGTGCTGCGCTACCAACAGGCCGGTATTGGGCTATATGATACGGCGCACGAGGGGGCGATCAGCTTCAAACTGGCTGAAGATCCGCAGTCTATCGGTCCGCTATTTTTCCGGCAGTCCGCACTGCGCTACTGGCATCACAATAGCGGTTATTAATGCGCACCGGACCCGATTAACCTTTCGGCACAGGCTGGTCTTTGCTAAAGTTAGCCGCGGTCCTTACAAGGTCAAATTACGGGAGTTGTCTTAGTGTTCGAGATGGTACAGGCAGGCGGCTGGACAATGCTGCCGATTATATTG
>JAHEDB010000502.1 GCA_024641465.1 Chromatiales bacterium
CTGTGTATACAGGGTATCGACATAGTCGGTCTGCTCTTTATCCAGCTCGGTGGTTTGTAATACCTGTGTCATGCCCAGTACGGCATTCAGTGGGGTGCGGATTTCGTGACTGATGTTGGCGAGGAAGGCGGACTTGGCCTTGCTGGAGGCCTCGGCTGCCTGCATGGCCTTTGAGAGCTCAACCAGGGTGCGGGTCAATTCCTGTTGGGACAACAGGCGGCGCTCGCTTTCTTCACGCAACAGGCGGTTGTTTTCCGATAACTCGTGCTGCGACTGACGCAGATCGATCAGAGAGGCGCGGAACTTGTCGAGGCTGCTGTAGATCTTGCCCATCTCATTGTTGCCGGTGAGGACCGGGATATCGATGGCTGTGTTGCCCGATCTTAGATCGCCAAGCGTCTTGTCGATCCAGTGAAAATTGGCGGACAGTTTGGCAATGGTTGTGTACAGGATGCCGAGCATAATCAGCGACAGCAAGATGATAGCGCCACTCATGGGCCAGTAGGTCTTTTCGATGAGAGACAATTTACCTTTTATTTCACTGTCGATTTGACCGGCTATGCTGGAGATGGTTTGGGAAAATTGCCGGTTGATCCGGTTGAAACTGGTGGCGGCCTTGAGCAGGTATTTTTCTGAAAGGCCGGTGTTTACGGTGAGCATTTCAAGGGCAATACTGGCCGCGTTGCGGTAGTCGGTTAATTCGTTACTGATCAAGGCGAGTTGTGAATTATGTGGCGTGATCTTCGTGTGATGGAGTTCGCCATCATTGATGGTAGCCAGGCTTTTTTGCAAAATATCCAGACGGTCTATCAGTTTACCTCCCAGCAGATACATCTGTTGTTCCTGATGTTTTGGCGGGGCGGAGCCGAACAAATTAAATATCTCGGTATGGACGCTGGACAGTTCCTCAAAGCTGCGGGAAATCTGATAGAGCTTGGAGACTTCACCTTGCGAGATGTGTTCGACGGTGTGTTCGTATTCCTTAATGATCAGGATCGTCGCAACTACCGAGATGCCGATACTCAGACTGGCAACCAGGGTGATCAGTTGCAGTCGCCGCCGGAACGGCCAGTTATTGATATTGAGACGTGACATGCTATCGCTTGATACCGGCCTTAGTGCAGGGCGGCGGCCCAGGTGGCCGGATCGATAATGGCAACCGCCTCCAGTTGGCCGTTGCCCGTGCTTGCAAAGACATAGCTCACGCCTTCCGGCTTGGGCCACAGCCCGACGGCCTCCTGCAGGTTGGCGGTGTGGGCCACAATGACGAGGTTGGTGCCATCGGTGGGTCGTTGCTGGAGCAGATTGCGTAATTTAAGCCCCTTGGCCTGTTTGCCTTCACGGCTCAGGCCCATGGCAAAGTAGAGCTCGGGGTTATCGTGGGTCTTGTTAAAAGCGAGCTTGGCGGTGTCCCGGCAGCGGCAATAGGGGCTATTGAATACCTGACCCACGGGGATTTTATACTGGATAAAGGCCTGACCGATGGTGCGTGCCTGCTGTCTGCCGGTATCGGTCAGGTTGCGTTGGGTACGGCAGTCAGCGAGATTGACCGGTCGTTTGTCTTCCTGCTGGATATTGGTGGCGGCATGGCGCAGAAAAATGACATAACCGCCCTTTTGTAGTTTGGGAATAAAGGCCTTTAGTTGCGCCAGATTCAGGTGCTCCGGCTCAAATAACGGGTCGTTTTCAGCCAGGGTCTGTCCCGACGCCACTATTAATGCACTAAACATTAGAAATACTAGAGTTTTATACTGCCGCACAGAGTCTTTCCAGTAAGCCGATTTATTCTATTTAATCGGCATCTTTGGCCGGATGCTTAGTGAGGCAGGGAAATATTTGTTGTTTATTCGAGCGGTTAAGATGCGGTTAGTGAAGTTTCAGGAAGGCGTTGTACATATGTGGCAGGCTGGTTTCGGCGGCGCTGAGGTCGAGCCGGGCGGGACTCTGACTGGCCACCACCTGCCAGTCGGTTTTGTCACCGGCAACATAACTATTGCCGACGATGGCGTAACCTCTGCCGGCCTGGCGGATATTTTGTTGCTGGATATCGTTGAGGATGTTTTTATCAAACCGGCCGGTACGGTAACGGATGAGTTCTTTGGAGACGGCGATGATTCTATCTTTGCTTGCCGACAGGCGGCCATCACGTTTGTTATCGACGAAGGCGACGATGCGCCCGACGTTGCCTTCCACCCCACCGTTCCAGTTGAGAAATTCACTGGTCTGCGGTTTTAAGGTGATGCGATAGGCAAACCCATTTGGCGTGGCCTGCGCCATGCTGGTCTCTTTGCCGAGCAGAAACTGTTTGTTGTCCTTATTCTTCAGCCAGAGGATCTTGACCATGATCATATTGGCGGCCC
>JAHEDB010000503.1 GCA_024641465.1 Chromatiales bacterium
GGTCTTCTCGCCAATCACCAGAGGTAGATCATAATAACGGGTCAATCCTTCCAGACGCGATGCCAGATTCACGGAGTCACCGATCACGGTATAGGCACGTCGATATTCGGAGCCCATGTCGCCCACGTTCATCACACCGGTATTGATGCCGATGCCAATTTCAAATGGGGGTATGCCCTCTGCTTCAAATTCCTTTTTAAGATTTTTGACCTCTTTCAGCATGCCGAAGGCCGCTTCAACCGCATTCGCCGCGTGGTCTTCATCCACCAGCGGTGCGCCCCAGAAGGCCATAATCATATCACCTACATATTTATCAATCGTGCCCCTGTTTTCAAATATCTCGCGCGTCATCGGCGTAAAGAAGCGGTTTAGCATATCTTTGAGTTTGCTGGCGGTAAGCGCTTCGGAGATCTTGGTGAAGCCGCAGATATCGGCAAACAACACCGTCATTTCCCGGCTCACCCCTTCAAAGCCATAATGCTTGGGGTTGTCGGTCATTTCCGATACCAGCTCGCGGGGGATGTACTGGCCGAACATATCCTGTAACTGCGACTTGCTCTCTGCCTCGGTCAGGAACCCATAGGCCAGATTGACGGCGGACAAGACCAGGGCGAGTAATAAGGGCAAGGCCATGGCCATCACGATACCGTGCTGCGTCCACATCCAGATATTGAAATAGGCTACAACCGATATCACCGTCAGGGAAAATAAAATTTTCAAAAAGGGTTTATTAAGATAGGCCAACACAAAGACCAATAACAGCCCCGTGACGATCAGGATGATCAGATTCGCCCCACTAGCCCAGGCGGGCTCGGCCGGGAATTTATGATCCAGGATGCCAGCTATGATATTGGCGTGCACCTCAACCCCTGGGTAAACACTCTGCATCGGTACCGCACGCAAATCAAACAGGCCTTCCGCCGTGGTGCCGACAAACACAATTGTATTGGTCAGTATGCCGTCAGGAATCTTGTCGTGCAGTACATCGGTGGCCGAGACATAGGGGAAGGATTTATACGGCCCCTTGAAGGGAATGATGACCCTCCCTTCACCATCGGTCGGAATGATCCGATCCTTGCTCAGACCAATACCGGTCACATTGGTCACACCACCAATGTTTTCGGTTAATACATTAATTTTTTCGATCAGCTGGAAAACCCGTGCGGTTTCCAGTGCCAGGGAAGGATAGATTTCATTCTTATATTTTATTACCAGAGGTACGCGCCGGATAATCCCGTCCGGATCAGCGTCCAGAGAAAAAAATCCGGCATGTCGCGCCGCCATCTGTAATTTGGACAGACTGGCAGTGTAGCCATTCATTTCGGTAACAGTGGACCGCCGTAGGGCAGTGATATTGTCAACCGCCAGGCTCTGCGGTAACAGACCTATCGGTTTGACCTTGCTGCGATGAAAGATGTAACCGAGCACCACGTCTTTCTTTTTCAAACTGTCGGCAAATTTTGCGTCATTGTCAAAATCAGCCATTCGATTCTTTAATATACGTTTGACAATTGCGGCACCGGCAATATTGTCCTTTAGCTCATTGAAGACTGTCTCCGCACTATTGCGTTCCGGCTCGGTAAACATGACATCAAAACCCACCACCACCGCGCCGCGGGAAAATAATTTCTCAACCAGGTCCGCCATCTTGGCCCTTGACCAGGGCCAACGGCCTTCAGCACGCAGACTCTTTTCATCTACGTCGACAATGACAACACGTTTATCCTGTTGGATATTTTTCGGTAAGGTGGCAGTCAGACGCAGATCAAAGGCAAGCAACTCAAGGCGTTGGCGAAGATTAACAGCCGTATCATAGCGTGTGGTTTGGAACCAGATGAATGCACCGAAAATGATCAGACCAAGTATGATGCTGGTAATTTTTCGGGCATTTTGCATATTGGTGTCGTCAGGTCCGGAGGTTCAGTCGTTAGTCTTGCCCTTTGCCGAACAGGGCGAAATAATTATGTGTGGTCGCAGCAGCAATCTCTTGCAGTGTAGTTTGCCGCAACTCGGCGATATGTTCCGCCACCTGCCTGACATAGGCCGGTTGATTGGACTTGCCGCGAAAAGGCACCGGCGCCAGATAGGGTGAATCGGTTTCCACTAGCATACGATCCAGCGGGACCTTTCTGGCTACATCCTTCAGCTCCGTCGCGCTATTGAAGGTCACGATACCGGAAAACGAGATCATGAAATTCAGATCCAGGGCCTGTTGGGCAACAGTCCAGTTTTCGGTAAAACAATGCATCACACCACCGACCTCATCCGCCCGCTCTTCCTTGAGGATCCGTAGAGTATCCTCGCTGGCATCGCGCATATGGATGATCAGGGGTTTGGCAATCTGTTTGGCCGCGG
>JAHEDB010000504.1 GCA_024641465.1 Chromatiales bacterium
TACTCAAGGAACTATATAACGCCACCCGCCACGCCCTGCAACGCGGTCTGGATAATCCACTGATGCAGACCGAATATATCACCGATGTCAAAAAACAGGTCAACCACCAGTTGCTGGAATCGCAGTTTGACAAAGCGGCCATCCAGGATCTCTGGCAGCGCTTCAACGAGGAATATTTTCTGCGCTATGCCGTGGATGAGATCATCTGGCAGAGCATGGCCCTGCTCGACGAACAGAGCGCGGCGCCACTCGTTCTGATCCGCAAGGACTCGGTGCGCGGCGGGACTGAAGTCTTCATTTATTCAAAAATATTCGACGATTTGTTTGCGATCAGTACCTCGCTCATCGATCAAATGGGGCTGACGATTGTCGATGCCCGCCTGATGACGTCAAAGGACGGTTATAGCCTGAACAGTTATATCGTACTGGACCAGGACGGCGACCCCGTACAGGATGACGATCGACTGGGCGAACTGGCCGAGAAGCTACTGGCGCATATTCGCCAACCCGTCAAACACAAGATCGACGTCAATCGCCGCCTGAATCGACAACAGAAACACTTCACCTTCCCGACCGAGGTCGAGTTCTGGGCCGACCCCAGCCATACCCGGACCGTCATGAAGGTCACGGCCTATGACCGCCCCGGCCTGCTATCCCTGCTCAGTACCGCCATGAATCACTGCAAGGTCCGCCTGCACAACGCCAAGATCGCCACCTTCGGTGAACGCGCCGAGGATTTATTTTTTATCACCGATCAGCATGATCAGGCGCTGGGCAGTGATGAGCAGTACGCTTGCCTGCGCACCACCATCACCGAATTTCTGGATGATTAACTCAACATTCTAATCCAGCACAATTCTGTGCAACCTTGCACCACTCTCAATTTACTTTACCGCAGAGGTCTCAAAGAGAAACTATGTTAGTTCAATAAACTCCAGGGCATTACCGTCCGGGTCACGGCAGAACAGGGCCTTGCGGCCTGACTTGCTGACGGTACAGGGGATATTAGCGGTATCGAGTTTTTGTTTTAGATCTGAAATGGAATCGACTTGCATGGCGAGGTGACGATCCCGGCCGCCATGTGCGGGACGACCGGTGATGGGGTCCGGATTTGGTAATTCCAGCAGGTGGATCTGTCCATCACCGATGTGCAACCAGACACCTGGATAACCGAGTTCCGGTCGATGGGTATCGACCTCCAGGCCGAGGAGCTGCTGATAAAAGTCCAGCGCCCGCCGGGTATCGGCGACAATGAAGCTAGCGTGTAATATTTTACTGACTCCCGTCATGCAACCTCGCTTACCTGTTCATCCGGGATATAGGAAGCGACATAGGCCGCGGCGACCACCATCGCGCCACCCAACCATTCCTGCGCCGTCATCGTTTCATCGGTCAGCAAATAGGCCGACACGGCCCCCACCACCACCTCAAATAATAAAATCACTGCCGAGCGATGAGCTGGCATGTGGGTCACGCCATATTGAACTGACAGGGTCATCAGCACCATCACGACCAGACCAAACAACAGGGCCGCAACAATCACCCCCTGATGGCTCACCGCCAAACCCTGCCCGTCAATGCCAATCAACAGCCCCGCGATGACCACCACACCGACCCAGGCAATCACGGTCTTGATCCGTACCGATACGGTTTGGGTATGACGCACCGTGACATTGACCACTGAAAAGGTGATACCCGAGCTTAACGCCAGCCAGTCGGCACTGCTATGCGGTAGAGGCACCCCGACATTTTTATCCCACAACATGACAATCGCACCAAACATCGCAATGACCACGGTCAGCACGCCGATTCGATGGGGGCGTTCACCGAGGAAGATAAAGCCGAGGATGACAGTCCACACCGGGGACAGATAAAACAGCAACAGCACCCGCACCACATGGCCATCGAGCATGGCGAGGATAAAGGCGGTATTGCACCAGCCGCTGGCCAGGGCAATGAGTAACAACCGGCCGGGGGCGCGAGAAAACTCATGCATCCGTCCACGCAACAAATAGATCAGAACCGGCAGGGTACCGAGATAGATCAACATACTCGACCACAAACCGGTCAGGCCATACTCGGCAAATACCCGCAGGGGGTACCAGAACGAGCCCCACAGGCTGGCCGCAATGATTAAACTGATCACCGGTAGCCACTGCCCCGGTTTTGCTGATGGACTCACCTGGTCTATACTGCCCGTCTATTTTTATTTAACATCTGTCTCAGCATAGCCTGCCCTTAATCGAACGCCCACTATATAGCATATGAATCCCGACCTGAACCTGCTGCAAGCCTACCCATTTGAGAAACTCGCCAAACTCAAGCAAGGTGTCAGCCCACCGGCCGAACTGGC
>JAHEDB010000073.1 GCA_024641465.1 Chromatiales bacterium
CCGTGCAATTTTATCCCATTCATGCTTGGGGATGACCCGTGGAATGATGTCGAACGGCCACTCCCGGTCGATGGAATTACCTTCCTCTTCTGAATAGACCGTAAAGGTCACCCCCATGGTGCGAATGGCCAGTTCGGCGGCGGTGCGGTATTCATGCAGCTCAGCGTCTTTCAGTGAACTGAAGTAACGGCACAGCGGCCTCGCCCAGTCACGGGGTCGCCCCGTGGTACGAAGCAACTCGTCATGAAAATTATTTATGTGGTAGTTTTTCCAGCGTATCGGCATAGTATTTTGCTCACTCGTTTCGGCTTACACACTTGTGCAGGCTTGAACTTGATATCCCTGCCTTGCACTACAATCGAACACTCCATGCACTATTTTCTGGCGAATATCGAACAATACAAACAAATCTATCGCTAGCATCAGGTTCCCAGGCGAGGAGATAAACCTGAGATAATTTCACGAGTTACATCACCTCTTTGTTTAGCCTGCCGCATGTAATCTATTGCGGTTGACTAAAAGTCATTCCTGATAATTTTATGTTGCAATAGTTGTGCCTTACCGTGATCGTGACACGATGTCGTTAGGGTGGCTAAACGAAAGATGCCATCAGATGTGCTATGCCGTGCCTCGAGCCGGTTCAGGTCGAAGGATAAACGGGACAGGTTATAGTTGTGCCGGTGGCGCCCAGGCATCGCTGGATGCCTGGGTATATAGGGTGAGAGTTAGTGGGTGGTGCCTGACTGCGTGTGCAGCTTGATGAGTTCTTCATCCACGCCGGCGGCGCGAGTCAGTTCCGCGACATTGTGTTTGGCAAAGAAGCCATCAAAGTCGCCGAAGCGCTGCACATATTCAATGATCAGCGAGGAATGTTCCGACGCGCTGGAAAATATTTGTTTCAGCCCTTCCTCCTTTGAGCCAATCACATCCAGCAGAAAATTTTTGCCCTGCTGTTGAATGGACCTGACCACATAATCGATATTGGTCAGCGCGTGGGTTTCACCGTCCTGTACCGAAAAGGCGATATGGTGCAGGCGTGGGCCATAGTTGCGCACAAAGTTTTCCGTCGGTGAGGGGAGTTTTTCCAGATGGTTGACAAAGTAGGGCGTGTTATTGGCGGTAAACACCTTGGCCGGGCTGCGGCGTTCCTGATTGAAGTGCACGCTCTTGGTGACATTGGTGGAAGAGTTTTGGTCCTTGATGTCATATGATCCCCAATAGAAATAACTCGACAGGGAAAGATACTCGAGGATGGCGACTTCACGGTTCTGGCTGTAGACACGGGTTGCCAGATGGTCGATCGGCTGTATCAGATGGTCAATTTCCAGCTGTTTTTGCAGTTCCTTGGCGGCCAGGTAGACCTCCTGCACATCGGAGCGAATCGTACTGATACCCAGCGAATAAACTCGCGACTGGTCTTCTGTCCGTTCCATATAACCGATGATGTTATGGGTGTAGGGGGAGGGTTTGGTGATCGCCAGGTTGCCGGGTAATTCCAGTTTGCGTATCTCGTCCTGATTGAATAAGCGAAATTCACGGGCCTTCTGTAGTTTTACGACCTCATGCAGATTATTGACCCGCAGGATCTCGCCCATGTAACGGCAGTTGGGTTTTTGTGCGCCGATCGGATAGACCTCGTTGAGGCTGCGAAAGATACCCCGGGTGTTTGGATCCTTGACCTCACGCAACAGGATGTCAGGCGCATCCATATCCACCCGCAGGATGTGTGTCCAGTGTGATTCACTTTCGAGTGTTACCAGATAGTGATAGGGCGACATCAAACTCAGTTCCGCGATATAGTTGATAGACTGTCCAGGATCGACAGTGAGCATGATGCTGTCGATCTCGCCAATCATTTGCGTTAAACCAATTCGATCCCGTTCGTCGAGTAGCTTAATAAGATAATTCTCAAAAAATTCCGAATTCTGTTTGTCGCCGTTACGGGAAAATTTGCTGGATGCATTCATGTTGTGGCACCGTTAATAGTGTAAGTGGGGATGGTGGGCTGGCTATGCATTATAAGTGAAAAAAATATTGCTGACAGGAAAATTGCTCTGCCTGTTTTGTCATGAATCTTGCTAAGAATAAGTTGTAAATATCGATTGCCTGACAATATGGGGCTTGATGGGTGGTGTGACTGCTTTATCCTGGTGCATACACCGGCGATTTAGTCGGCACAACGCAGTGTGTGAGCTAAATTGGTGCGCGTGTGCGGGTGTCGATAATTATTATTACGTTTCAGACATTGCAGTCTGGCGTGAGTTTTGTTCGATGACGAATAAATTGACAGGCTGTTTATATGGAGACATCATGTTTCACGTAAGAGAATTATATCGAGTAAACCGGCGATGACATATTGTGTGGCAATAAAACTGAATAGCGGGCTTGTCTTTGCGTCAGATTCACGCACCAATGCCGGCATGGATCAAGTCAGCAGTTACAGTAAGATGAATGCCTTTGCCTCCGGTGAGGATCGGGCCTTTGTATTGCTCTGCTCCGGCAATCTGGCCACCACCCAGGGGGTGATTAATCATATTCGTCTTGCCCTTTACGATGAGGATGATAAGAATAGTTTTAAGAATTTTAAACACCTGTTCGACGTAGCCGAGTACATCGGTTTGCTCAGTCGAAGTGTGCAGGGGCGTGATCGAGGTGGTCCGCAGCAGGAGACGGTCAATCTGGACGCCAGCTTTATTCTCGGCGGCCAAATTGGCAATGAGGAACCGGAGATCTATCTGATATATCCGGAAGGCAACTACATTTCCGTGTCGCCCAACAAACCGTATTTACAGATCGGTGAAATAAAATACGGTAAGCCGATCCTCGATCGAATCATCGAACCGGATACCAGCCTGGAGGACGCTGCCCGTTGTGCGATAGTCTCCCTCGACTCAACTATGCACAGCAATCTTTCTGTTGGCCCACCGATCGAGTTGCTGCTGTATGGTAAAGATCATTTCAAGATCGACCGTTACATAAAACTCGATATTGAATCACCCTTCTATCAGTCCGTCACCCAGGGTTGGGGCAAAAACCTGCAGAAAGCTTTTACCCGACTGCCGCGTTTCGACTGGGAATACTAAGGGTCTGCCGATCTAAACAATTGCGCCGTTATCGCCGGCGCCAAAAAGATTAATCAGGAACTACAACTCACCGCAATACCAGTCGCCCAGTCAGGCGGATGCCCGGCATAGCGTTCATAGTCAGGGTGCTCATCAAACGGCCTTTGCAATAGACGATACAGGATATCGATTTCGCTATAGTCCTTGTCATCTTCGGCCTTGCGAATGGCGACCTCCGCCAGATAATTACGCAGGATGTATTTCGGATTGACCTGGTTCATGCGCTCACGCCGCTCGGCATCAACCGAGTTCTCTTGTTGTAAGCGCGCGGCATAGCGTGCGCCCCAGGCATCAAATCCTGGCCTATCTAAAAACAAATCCCTTATCTGACTTGTAGGGTGCGTCCCACGCACCTCAACGACCTTAAACTCGCTCAAGCGCCGAAACAAAATCGTATAGTCGGTCTGATTCGCCTGCATCAGATCCAGCAAGCCCTGTAACAGGTGTTGATCCTCCGCCATCGCCTCACGCAGCCCGAGCTTGGCGCGCATCAATCCAGCGTAGTGTTCAACCAGCTGCGTCTGATATTTCCCCAGTGCGGCCCTGGCCCATTCGGCGCCCTGTTCCGGTTCCTCATGCAGTAAGGGCAACATGGCCTGCGCCAGGCAACTGAGGTTAAACAGTCCCATCGACGGCTGCTGATCAAATGCATAACGACCTTCGTGATCGGAGTGATTGCAGATATAAGCGGGTTGATAGGCCTCGATAAAACCAAACGGGCCGTAATCCAGCGTCAAACCAAGGATTGACATGTTGTCACTGTTCATCACACCGTGGGCAAAGCCCACCGCCTGCCAATTTGCAATCAGGTGTGCAGTGCGCTTAATGACTTCGGTCAATAATGCTTGATAGGGCTGCGCCGAATCCTGCAACTCGGGATAGTGATGGGCGAGGACATAATCCGCGAGGGTCTTGATGTGCTCGTACTGACTGCGATAGAAAAATACCTCGAACGAGCCAAAGCGCACATGCGAGGGCGCGAGGCGGGTGAGCATGGCGCCGGATTCGATGTTCTCGCGATACACCTCTTCATCACCGCCCACCATGGCCAGTGCGCGGGTGGTGGGAATGCCGAGGCCGTGCATTGCCTCGGAGCACAGGTACTCGCGAATCGTCGAGCGCAATACCGCGCGGCCATCGCCGCCACGAGAATAGGGCGTCAGGCCGCTGCCCTTGAGTTGCACTTCCCAGCGCTGACCGGCCGGGTTGGTGATCTCCCCCAGCATGATCGCCCGGCCATCGCCGAGTTGCGGTACGAGATGTCCGAACTGATGCCCGGCGTAGAGCATGGCCAATGGCTCGGCTCCCGCTGGCAGTGACTGACCACTCAACCACGTCAGCCACTCCGGCGCAGTCGCGTCCAGTCCCAGTAAGGCCGCTGCATCTGCATTGAAATGCACCATCCAGGTAGGGCGGGAAAACGGTGTCGGCCGCACCTGCGAATAAAACGCCTCACCCAGGCGGGCAAAGGAATTGGTCCAATGGGCACGATTCAGTGAGACGGGGCTGGCAGGCGGGGCGGGGCGATCATCAGGTAAATACATAAGCAAAATACTCGGGTATTAGATAGGAGCATTCTAGCCGCCTGTCTTCCAAAAACCAAGATGAGGGGATACTTATATATATACCGGCTTTTTGTCGTAAGGACGTTCTATGCCCCAGATGCCGGAAAACTCCGGTGCGCAGGGCGCACACTACAAATGGATTGGAACGATGGCAGCGTAGGGTGCGTCCCACGCACCGGATCACCGAGCCAGGCAAGCAATTATCATGGCTGTCCTGGCACCACTGGTTAATTCCGGTGCGCAGGGTGCACCCTACAAATGGATTGGATCGATGGCAGCGTAGGGTGCGTCCCACGCACCGGATCACCGAGCCAGGCAAGCAATTATCACCGTCCAGCGGATCAAGTGCGTCCCACGCACCGGATCACCGAGCCAGGCAAGCAATTATCATGGCTGTCCAAGTAACACTATTTGTTGCCTTGCCAAATCCCATATTAAAAATCTAGTCAAGAGATGCTTAAATTTGATACAGTATTACCCATAATAAATATATAAAAATAAAGAATACCTCCTGGGTGGGCAACGCATGAAGTTACACGAATCCATAACGCTCCGTGATGGGCGGACTCTCGGCTATTCCGATATTGGTGACCCGAGCCATTTCCCTGTTTTGTATTTTCATGGTTTTCCCGGCTCCCGGCTGGAGGCGGCCTTTGCCGAACAGACCATCCTGCAACGCAAGGTACGGGTGCTGGCGGTGGAGCGCCCCGGCTATGGTCAATCCACGCACTATCCGGAACGCAAGATCACCGATTGGCCGGGCGATATCGAACAACTCGTCGATGCCCTTGGGCTGCCGCGATTTTCTCTACTTGGCGTCTCCGCCGGTGGCATCTATGCCCTGGCCTGTGCCCATGCCTTGTCCGAACGGGTGCACTGCACCGGCATCGCGGGCACCCTGGCCCCCATGTATCAGACCGACACCCGCAAACTCATGGCCTGGCTACCGCGCAACGCCTACGGCATGCTCAACCGTCAGCCGCGACTGGCTCGCTTATTCATTGGCCGCTTGAACGGCGCACTGAGCCGACACCGGCCGGACTGGGTGATCAATGGCATCCTGCCCGGTCTGTGTAAGCGAGACCGGCACGCCCTCGGCGAGGAAAATTTTCGGCGTGAATTCACCAAATCCATTAAAGAGGCCTACCGCCACGGTTATGCCGGTCCATTGCATGACCTGACCCTGACGGCTCAAGACTGGGGCTTTCGCCCACAGGATATTCGGGTTCCGGTTCACCTCTGGCACGGCCTGGCCGATACCATCGTGCCACCGGTCATGGGTCACTATCTCAAGGACCGCCTGCCCAATTGCCACAGCATCTTCCCCGAAGACGAAGGCCACTTTTCCATCGTCACCAACTATATGGGAGAGGCCTTGCGCACCCTCAGTCACGGCAGTGATCGGCATACCACCCTCGCCGAGGCCCTCCAGCCCATCGACGAAGAATTGGAATTGGAGATTTAAATCGTAGGGTGCGTCCCACGCACCGCATGCACGATGTAGATGGTCATCCCCGGTGCGCAGGGCGCACCCTACGGATTGGTTATTGTAGGGTGCGTCCCACGCACCAATGCGCATTGAGCAACGCCATCAAAATCTATGCATCCACGTCGCATGCGTTTTATAATGCCGCCCATCCAAAACCTGCATTAAACACGGCTATGACGACCAACACCGAACAAACCCTGCAACGCGCCCGCGACCTGACCGAGGCCGGCCGACACGAAGACGCCCGGCTGTGTCTGCTGGAGCTGTTAAAGAAAGAACCGAATAATGAGACAGCATTGATCATGCTGGGCGGGGCCTACTTTGCGATGTCGAAATATAATGAGGCCGAGATGGTCTTTGAACGCCTGATCCTGATGGAGCCGGGCAGGGGTCTGTTCTCCATTGCGCTATTCAATACCCTGTGGAAGACCGGCCGCAAGGAAGAGGCCCTGGAAGAGATCAAACGCTTTATGCAACACGCCGATAAAGTGGCCGAGCACGAGACCATCGATCAATACATCGCCATCATCAAAGAGTTTGAAGCCTGAGAATTTTAAAGATAAACCCCTTTACCACCAAGACACCAAGGTTATATTTAGCTGTTAGATATTTCCGGCATGCATTAGCCCGACCTGCATCAACTTCGTGTCTTGGCGCGCAGGTGGTGGAAAAACAAATTATCGACCCGCCTGCAGGTGATCCACCACATCCGCCACACCGGGCACATACCAGGTATCCATCACGGCGAGTTTCTTTTCCTCTTTACTGCCGACCAGGCCATTGAGGATCACCACGCCACCGGCCGTCCCCACCAGCAGTTGACTGGCATGCACCAGCGGGTCTTTTTCCAGCACCATACGCACCGCATCGGTAATTTCATTATCGGTATCCCGTTCGGCGGGAACGATCTGCAAATGGTTATCGACAAACTCGCAACCATCTGTCCACCACATCAGCACCTCGGCGAGGCGCCGATGCGACAGGCTTTCGACATGTCCCGATAAGGTAATGCAGCCATGGTCGATGCCGGCCATGATCACCTCGCTATTGAATCCCCGATCACGATGAACCTTAAAATGTTCGCCCACCTTGGTGAGTATGGAATATTCCCTGAATACCGGCTCATTACTCAGGGCCGATACTACGGCCTGCATCAGTTCGATATTTTCCCGCTGTCGGGTAGGTTTGACGTGCAGGTGGTCGGTAATGGCCCATCGCCCCAGTTTCGCAAGCGTACACGTAACGGTATCGAGCGCCGCGCGTTTTTCCGCGATGTCATCCATCAGGCCTTCGAGTATGACCTGGTTATTATCCAGTCTGACCGTGATGGGGGAATTATGCAGATTGACGCGGGGATCATGTTCCAGTCCGGCGATAACATGGTCTGCGATGTTTTGTCTGGCGTAAGTTTTCATCGACTTGCCTCCTTTCCTTTTGCAATGCCGTCATGGCAAGCGCAGTAGTTTTTCAACAAGCTGCTGGCCAGGTGCTTGGTTATTTCGCATACACACCGATGTGTTAATCCGGCGATGGTTTGTTTCAAACTGCCATAAGGACTGTCGAGGTGGAATGAGCCTGATCAATTTCAGCAAAAATAGTCAGGCAGCCCGGCCATTGATCAAAATAGGCTGCGTCCCACGCACCAACACAAGCAAGCGCGTTACCACAAATACGCCTCCCATATCCTCGACCCTCACCTCGTGATACGCTCACCCGGCAAGATCGGAAAATACAATAATCAACAACAAACTATAAGGAATATAAGCATGAAGCACAGCATGTTAAAAACCAGCCTGATCAGTCTCTTTTTATTACCCGCCTTCATCTCCCTGCCCGCGCAGGCCGATGCCAGTAAAAAACAGGTCGAACCCGTCGAGTTGCTGGTCAACTTTCAAATCGCCGGTAACTTCACCGGCTTCACCGATGTTGGCCTGCCGGTCTATACCATCGGTGGCCCTGGCTACGCCCCGAGCCACATCTTCAAAAGCGGTGAGATCTCCGACAAGATCAACCCGGAACGCCAGGTCACCACATTAGAAGGCGCACAGATCAGCTTCAGCGGCGCACCCACCGACGCAGTCGTTCGCTTCACCTGCCTGCCGGGCAGTTGCAAAATGACCTTTAATGATGGCTCGGTACTGGTCTCCAATGCCGGTGTCGAACTCGAAGGTCGCGCCATCAACTTCTGGGGCCCTGTGGTCAACAGTCCCAACTTTGATCCCATGGCCGGCATCATCCCGATCCGTATCCTGGGTTGCGGTGGCCTGAAAGAAGTCGCCGGCAAAAGTCGCCTAGCCGGTATGGTCGGCTCGATCTGCTTCAACGGCGTGATGAACTTCAACCAGAACGACCAATCCGTTCTGACCGGTTCATCCAAATGCACCCTGACCCTGCATACCCCGGCCA
>JAHEDB010000074.1 GCA_024641465.1 Chromatiales bacterium
AGGGATGGGCCCGATTCTGCAATAGCGTGACTTCATGTCTTCTACGCCTTCGTTCTGACCAAGTATTCACTTAATCAGAGACTTACAAAGTATTACGAGTATGTTAACGGGACAGCAGTGAAATTTTTTATATACTCTTACCCATGGTCCCTTTATAACTTATTCTCAAAGAGCATTCGGCGTCAGGTCTTGCATTCAAACATTTACCAAGGTCGCAAGGCCAGGAAGAATGCTTGATTGCAAGACCTGAGCCCAAAAGATGTTTCCCGTTCAGAAAAAAACCATCCCCATCGAGCCATACCTCCATTTAATACAGCATATCACTTGTCATTTTTGATTGAGCTTCGATGAAGTCTTGAACAATATTAGATTTATCAACATGGGCGTGGCCATGCTATAGCTAAGATGGGTGACCTGACTGGCTCTTAATGCTAACCCCTTAACATTAAAAAAACCCATACGGTGATTTCACCATATGGGCCCTGTTACTTATTTTGTTGTGTATTTATGGTTGTACATATTTCCAGCCATTTTTCTGGAAGTCGGAGAGAGCCGAAATACCCGCAGTTACATATTGCACGCCCGGAATAATTTGTTGTGTTGCCATTCCTGCGGTAAGAGTACCATTTTTAATAAAGCCACGAGTGGTATTCATACAAAAGTAAAATTTTACGCCCTGCAGCATCAGGTTGCGTACCGTAGCATCGGCCGGATTGCTTTTACCATTGGTTCCATCGATAACTACCGTCATGCCACCTGCACTATGAACAATTGCCGCGATTTCATAATCGCGACCGAGCTTCATACCGTTGGTAATTTCATAGTCATCAATTACGTTCTGGATGTTGTGCAGTGCGTATGGTGGCGCCTGGTTGATTTGGACAACCAGCTTAACCTTATGCCGAGAATCCAGGCACTTTGTTATTTCTGATGTACCTGGACCAAACTCGGTATCGAAGTCCAGGCCACTCACCAACCCTACCGGACATTTATTGTCCCCGTGTTTATCATTATCACTGGCCTGAACGGGCGCAGCAAATAACATGGCCGTAATAAGCGATAAGTAAATAATCCGCATATAAAACTCCTCCTTAATGATTAATTGTTGTAGTTGTCATGCAACGCGCATCCAGAAGTGTGCTGGTCTTTCAGAAAGTATTCTAATTGGCATACGCGGTGTAGGCACATAGACTTTGACAGATATAACATGGCCACGCAATCATGCCGCATCAAAATATTACGGCTATTAATTTATTAGCCAATACTAATACACTGACGAAACTATATCTTAGTGTGACATTAGTCACTTAGTTTTGGAGTACATAGGTAGAGAGCAGCTAACGATTAAATTCTGTCCATCATTAATCAGGCATCGTTGTTTACTGATCGTGATTATTTTTAATGCGACATATCACTCGCAGATCAGGCAGTTTCATGGTGAAAACTTGAGCAGCATTAAGGAGCATTCGAGGTCAAGTCTTGCATTCAAAAATTTAACAAGGTCGCAAGGCCAGGAAGAATGCTTGATTGCAAGACCTGATCCCAAAGCATGTTGAAAATGATATAACCCAGCCATTACGAAGTGATTCATTCGTTCACTCCCACCCTCGCCCCCCCCTGCAAGGGGAGGGAATATTAAGCCTGTAGGTTGCGGTGAGCGAGCGAACCCCAACAGTCTGTCATATCCACAACAACCAATGACGTTATGCTATAGACATAACATATAATAATTCAACTATTGAGCTTCATTTAAATCTGTTGTTGGGGTTCATTCTTCACCCCAACCTACCGGGCTGGCTGTCACCGAAACCGTAGTAAAATATTAATCAACCATAAAGAGACACATCAATTTTGTCTTCACTACATTTAACCATGTATTCTTGATTACTTATAGTATCTTTCACAATAAAACTTTTATCGTCTAATTGTTTTATTACCTCAACATCCCTAATGGACATAAAGTCATCTTTTTCACATACCCCATCAGGAACTGATTTGCTGGTCATGAAATACATATTCATCTTCCTCTGCACCATGGCACGAAGATTTCGTTCAATAACCACTTTAGCGTTTTCAACCCTGGATTGCATTGCAACGTCAAACGCCTGACTTGAAACATCAAGATCATCTAACATTTTTTGGGTTTCTGAAATTCTTTTAACATCATCTATATTATCCGCAAGAACCTGCCGTAATAAATTTTTTGCGTTTGTAATTTCCCTGCTTATCGACAAAGGTTCTTTAGAGTATCTTCCCATGCTAATGATGGATTGCTTCGCCTCAAACATCCTCAAACCATAACGTAGTTCATCTTCAGCTAAAGCCTTCCATTTGCTAACACCAGTTTTATCCGCTTCAGTTACCTTTTCAAAAAAAAGTCTTGCCTCCTGGTATTTATGGTCTGATTTATAGGTTTGGGCTAGTTGATAAATATCTCGCAATTTATCATCATTCTCTGAAAAAATTAGCTCATCACGCCTGTATTCAGGTTTTCTCATAACGTAGGCATCAAATTTCGCCAACATCTGTGCTGCAGAAGTATTTCCAATATGTTCGAAAGCCTTATAGATACCCTGATAATCAAGACCTTTTACTGAAATCGATGCGGTTGAAATAAAGCTTGGCTGACCTGGCACTCTTAGTTCAATGGTTAGCTTGGCTATCTCCGCAGGACCTACCAGGGATATATTGAAGTTCATGCGCCCTGCTGTTCTCTTCATGCCCGATTCGTTCGCCACAATGGAAAAATTACCTGTCTCGGATAGTTTGGCCAGGGCCGTATCCGCGGCGGCTGCTTTCATGTCTTTTTCAGGTAATGGATACCAGTTTCCAGTACGCAGGGAATAATCGATGACAACAGACACAGGGATAGACACCGCACCACTAGCCTGATGTTGTTGAGTATCACCTGCAAGGGCTTGAAGCTGGCTTATTCGGCTCAGATAGCTTGATTCAATACACTGTTTGGTGTCTGTCGATATTGCACACTGATTTCTACTCAGTATCCAGATCCGTTGCTGCTGTTTCAGATTGATATCCTGAGTGAAACTGCTGTAAAGACGGCCAAGTTGATCATCCATCTTTGATAGATGCGGATCAGCACAAATCGCCCTCTCAACCCGGTTCCAGGCCCGTTTGCAATCAAACGAAGCGGCATTTACGGCCAGTGGCAATACGGATAAAATTAACAATACTAACCTACTCATAACTCCCCCCACTCTATTCCTTAGTATTATATTTACTTGCGATAACGGATCGAGCGTCCAGGTCACTGGACAGCCTACTTCTCCCTAGCTTCAAATTTCAAGTATCCTGTCCCTTCTGTCCGCAGTCCATAGGTTAGAGTGAAGGGCCAGCCCCAACAGTCTGTCATATCCACAACAACCAATGACGTTATGCTATAGACATAACATATAATAATTCAATTATTGAGCTTCATTTAAATCTGTTGTTGGGGTTCATTCTTCACCCCAACCTACCGGGCTAAAAACAAGTTCTGCTTGATATTCGTCGTCACGGTGAACCCCCGTATTTAAGTTTAATATTTTCTGTTGTCACATTAGCTGATTAAGCTCTGTATGAAAGTATTTAAATACAAACCGAGGCCAGAACACAGTCTTCTCTAATATTAAGATTAAGTTGTATCTGGCCCCGGTTTTTTGTTCTTGGTTAAATTCGTTATTGCGGGCAGTTTGGCTCAATGTCATAGCCTAGATAGTAATAGCCAGACCAGAGTGGTTCCCCTGAGTCAGGTTTTTCAGTCCAGATACTGAAATGTAAGCCCTCAGACGATGAGCACTGTGTAAAGTACTCAGGTTTACCGTCACCATTCACATCACCGGATACCTGGCCATTTAATTTAATCAGTTTGGCGGGGTTATTAACAAGCCCAATTGCAAGGTCTATCTTCTCTCTAGTCTGTTTGATTAAGTAGAATGAATAGCCTGCTGAAATATTGATTTTTTTCCTGTCAGCTAAGAGTGCAGGGCAATCAGTTGCGGATTCGGCCTTCTTGTTAATGATCGAGCTTAAGATCTGTTGTTCCTGCGCAAAAGAAACAATGGTTACTTTATCGTTTTTGCTAAGAGTGTTATTTTTTATGGCAAGGCAGTTGTTGTGTAACCAGCCGGTGTGAGTATTTATGTCGTAAGTGGATTGGCTGGCGGTTTTTATTGTGGGCGCAGCTTCAATCTGCTGACACGTGTTAATAAAGAGCAACAGCGCTAAAACATATATCGTGTTTGTGGCGAAACCAGATGATTGCTTTGTATTTTTCATGATTAATGCCCAGTGAGTGACCAGTGAGGTGCATCGTTTTTTAGTTTTTTCACCCCGTATGTGGCTCCTACATTGTGCAGGACGGTATTTTGATCAACATTAGCCTTAAATGGAACGGAAACCTCGACACCAGTCTTGTTTTTGACTTTAATTGTTCCGGTCCATGTAATGGTCATGTCAATGGCTTTGCCGGATATATGATTGCTAGTCAAGGCAGGAGCCTGATTGCTTCTCGGTGGAATTGCCAACCCAAAGCCAGAAACCATTTCCTCCGCTCCTTTCTTGCTTTCAGCATCATTACCATGATCCCACTCTATATCAACACCAATCATCTTCTCTGCATCAGAGGCCTTGCACTTGTCCAGAGAAATTTTCCATGACCAGTGAAATAAGTAGGCGCGCTTGTCACTTCGTTTGGTTGTGTCTATTTCGACTTTTGCACCAGCATCCTTGAGGGCTTTGATATAGGCCTTGACGTTAGTCTTAAAAGGCTCAGCAAGATCATCTACTGATTCGCTGTTTTTAGCATGCCCATCCGCCCAAGTTACCCAGTAAGAACCGCTTTTGGTACCCATTCCTTAGATTCTCCTTTCCTAGTATGTACTCTCGATATTAGTATATTTGAATACCGGGTTCATAACCCTTTGCATCAGACTGATTCCGAATTTTCCAGTAATAGGTAGATTCTGCCTATTGCTGAATGCCATTCCTAAAATACACCCATTTCACCGCCCACGAAAGGGCAAACGTACCAAACCAAACTACCCCTTTTAATACGTACTACCACCTGTCAAATCTGGCAGTTTTACGGTTAAAACTTAAACAGCATTAGAGTCATCTAACATAGGCGTAAGTAAGCCATGACCGAGCGAGTGGATCAATCCCCTTAGATGGCGCGTTGTGGTGTTTGGCTTTCGGGTTTTATATATACAGGGGCCGCAGGGATGCGGCCAGTTCGCAATCAGGCCACGGACGACGTACAGGGAAGTGCTAGTGTCGCGGGAGGCATGGATGCCGGTAGCGACTGGCCTGTTTGCGAACTTCATTCCGAAAGCCGGACATCACAACATGCTTGCGCCATCTCAGGGGCGCCCTTTTGTTTGGTTACCTTATATTGGGCGCGCAAAATAAAGTGACTTGCTGTCGGGCAACCCCCGACATAAAAATTCAGGCATCGCGCCAGCGATTCAAATAAAGAGATATAAATTAACAGTGACGGTGGGCAATGCCCACCCTACAAACTTTGCATCGACGATAGTCGATTCAATTTAAAAGGAAGGCGGCAGCATCAGGAGATTGCCGCGTCGTAAAAAGCACTCCTCGCAAAGACCGTTATTCTCCCCTCACCCTAGCCCTCTCCCTGAGGGAGAAGGAATATGGGGACTAGCCAGTCCTGAGATTCGCATACTCCATCATCAACCACTTGCTCCCCGCATCATCAAAATTGACCTGCACACGGGCGTGTTTGCCGGAGCCTTCGTAGTTGAGGACGATACCTTCACCAAATTTGTCGTGCACGACGCGCTGGCCGAGTTGTAGTTGGTTGGGGTCGTAGTTGCCGCCGGTTTCTTCGGCGCGGTTGTACATGGGGGTGCTGATAGTGCCGTGCAGGCGCACCTCTTCCATGAGTTCGCGGGGGATCTCGCTGATGAATCTTGATGGCCGGGCGTAGGTTTCTTCGCCATAGAGGCGGCGTTTTTCGGCGTAGCTGATCATGAGTTTTTGTCTGGCGCGGGTCATGCCGACGTAGCAGAGGCGACGTTCTTCTTCGAGGCGATTGGGGTCGTCGGCGGACAGGCGGTGGGGGAACAGGCCTTCTTCGACACCACACAGGAACACCTGATTGAATTCCAGACCCTTTGCCGAGTGCAGGGTCATGAGCTGTATACAATCATCCGACTCACCACCCTGTCGTTCTCCGGCTTCTAGTGAGGCATGTGATAAAAAGGCGGATAGTGGATCCATGTCATCGAGGGCTTCATTCTGGAAGGCATCATCGACATAGTTACGTCCAGCGTTGATCAGTTCCTCAAGGTTTTCTATCCTCGCACGGCCCTTCTCGCCCTTTTCCTTTTGGTAGTGTACTAACAGGCCGCTGGCGTGGATGATGTGTTCGATCTGTTCGTAAAGGGCGACACCCTGAATGGCGTTTTCCATTTTGATGATCATGTCGATGAATACGTGCAGCGCACCGGTGGCCCGCGCAGGGAGTTCCTTTTGCTCGATCACCGCATAAGTGGCCTGCCATAGCGACACACCATTGGTGCGTGCATAGTCGCGCACGGTATCGAGGGTTCGATTGCCAATGCCGCGAGTGGGCGTATTAACAATACGCTCGAAGGAAGGATCATCGATCTTGTTGCTTATCAAACGCAGATAGGCCAGTGCGTCCTTGATCTCCTGTCGTTCGAAGAAGCGCAGGCCGCCATAGATACGATAAGGCATGCCGTGTTGAACAATCGCTTCTTCTAATACGCGTGATTGTGCATTGGAACGATAAAGTATGGCGCAATCTGCACGCAGACCGCCTTTATCAACCCAGTCCCTAATGCGATCAACAATATAATGCGCCTCATCCAGTTCATTGAAGGCGGCATACAGTTGGATGGGTTCGCCCTCACCGTCATTGGTCCACAGGTTCTTGCCCATTCTTTCCGCGTTATGAGAAATAAGCGCATTGGCGGCATTGAGGATGGTGCCAGTGGAGCGGTAGTTCTGTTCCAGACGAAACACCTGCACATTGGCAAAGTCCTTGCTGAATTGCTGAATGTTTTCCACCTTGGCGCCGCGCCAGCCGTAGATCGATTGATCGTCATCACCGACGGCGAACAGCTTGCCCTGGGTACCTGCCAACATGCGCAGCCAGGCGTATTGAATGGTGTTGGTGTCCTGGAACTCGTCGACCAGGATATGCAGGAAGCGTTGTTGGTAGTGTTGCAAGACATCGGGGCGGTGTAGCCACAGTTCGTGGGCGCGCAGCAATAATTCGGCAAAATCGATCAGGCCGGTGTTCTGGCAATAGGCCTCATAGGCGCTGTAGATCTCCACCATATGGCGCAGATAGGGATCGCCCTGCACATCGATATGCGTGGGGCGCAGGCCTTCGTCCTTTCTGGCATTGATGTACCACTGCACCTCTTTGGGTACCCAGCGGGTCTCATCCAGACCCATCTCGCGGATCACCCGTTTCACGGCGCGGTGCTGATCCTCGCTGTCCATGATCTGAAAGGTCTGCGGCAGATTGGCCTCTTTCCAGTGGGCGCGCAACAGGCGGTGGGCGATGCCGTGAAAGGTGCCCATCCACAAGCCACCGGCGGGGATACCGAGCAGACGTTCGACGCGGCCGCGCATTTCACCTGCGGCCTTGTTGGTGAAGGTCACCGACATGATGGAATAAGGCGAGAGATTTTCGGCCTGCATCAGCCAGGCGATGCGATGCACCAGCACGCGGGTCTTGCCGCTGCCAGCCCCGGCCAGCACCAGCACATTGGTATCCGGTGCACAGACGGCGGCGCGCTGGGCATCGTTGAGGGGGTCGATGATGTGGGAGATATCCATCGGGCCATTCTAACAGACCCGGGATAAATTAGAGTTTAATAGCTTGTTGAAAACGTAGCGAGCGCAGTCATTTTCAACAGGCTATCAGGGCATCACGGCTGGAAGTTGTTTGATGAGTGCGGCCTTCTCATTCACCGCCTCCCCCAGCAGGGCAAAGCCCAGCAGCGCGCCATCCTTATCTATATATATAGCCTTTACCCCCTTGTCGTTCTGCTCGTTCTGCCATTCGCCCTCGGCCCCGGCCGGGGGCGGCGCGGCGACACAGGGGCAGACCGGGGTTTTGACCATCACCGGCATGGCGGGGTAGGTCACGGCGGTGGGCTGACCCGCCAGGGTTTTGGCCAGGGCGCGGGCGCCCTGCATCAGCGGCATCACGAACAGCCAGACCTGGCCTTCGACCTCGGCGCAATCACCGATGGCGTAGATATCCGGGTCACTGCTTTGCAGGGTACGGTCTACCACGATGCCGCGCCCCGTCTTGAGACCGGCGGCCTCGGCCAGCGAGGTATCGGGTTTGAGGCCGATGGCCGACAGCACCACGTCGGCCTCCAGCTTCGAGCCATTATTCAATTCAAGGATGAACTTACCCTTCTGTTTATTAACCGCGATACAGGTATCGCCCAGATACCAGTTCACTCCCGCGTTAGCCAGCTGTTGCTTCATATACTCGGCCGCCTCGATGGGCAGCAGGCGCC
>JAHEDB010000505.1 GCA_024641465.1 Chromatiales bacterium
ATTGCCTATGTCACGGTGGTTGAAAAGGGCGCCGACAAGACCAAGATCTACAAGCTGGCGGTGGCCGATTCCGATGGTTATAACGAGCGGATCATTTATTCCTCGATCCAGCCGGTGTTGTCACCCTCCTGGTCGCCCGATGGTCGGCATATCGCCTATGTGGCCTATACCAATGGCAGACCGGAATTATTTATTCAGAATGTCTTTACCCGACGCTCAAAGCGTCTGGCCGGTTATCAGGGGCTGAACAATGCCCCCGCCTGGTCGCCCGATGGTGAGCGGCTGGCCATGACGCTGTCGAAAGACGGTGATCCGGAAATTTACGTGATGGATGTCGCCACTAACAAGCTCACGCGGATCACCCGTAATTATGCCATCGATACGGAACCCGCCTGGCTGCCGGATGGCCGCGGTCTGATCTTTACCTCCGACCGCAGTGGTGGGCCGCAGATCTATCGCGTGGCAGTCGATCGTAGTGGCGCCAGCGGCAAGGTCGAGCGTTTGACTTATGAAGGGAGTTATAACGCACGCGCCAGTGTTTCGCCGGATGGGCAAAAAGTTGCTATGGTACACAGGGTAGAGGGCGCGTTTCATATTGCGGTGCTGGATTTGAAGACGGAACATTTCACCCTTTTAACGGACTCAAACCTGGATGAATCGCCCAGCTTTGCACCCAATGGCAGTATGATTATTTATGCAACACAATTTAATGATAAAGGCGTGTTGGCCGCAGTTTCGGTGGATGGGCGAGCCAAGCAAAGACTGAGTTTTCAACAGGGTGATGTACGGGAGCCGGCGTGGTCTCCATTTAAGGCAAGATAACAAAAATTTAAGGAGTTCTCTATGCGACGTTTAACAGAATTATTATTGATTGGTGGTATGGCTGTCAGTATGGCGGCATGCTCTGGAATCGGAAAAAAAACCGATGAGACTAAAATTGAAGGTGGTACCGGTGGCGCCAGCATGGCTGCGGGCGATGAGTCCCAGGCGGCATTGGCCAAACGGGTGATCTATTTTGATTTTGACAACAGTACGGTTAAATCTGAATATCAACCCGTGCTGGCGGCGCATGCCGAATACATCACGGGTCATCCGGATATCCGGGTGGTGCTGGAAGGGCATGCCGATGAACGTGGCTCCCGGGAATATAACATTGCCCTGGGCGAACGCCGGGCCAAGGCGGTGCAGCAATTGTTGACCGTACAGGGCGTTGCGCAAAAGCAGCTCCAGGTGATCAGCTTTGGCGAGGAACGGCCGGTGGCGCTTGGCCATGATGAATCGGCCTGGTCGCTCAATCGTCGCGTAGAACTTCTCTATTCAGGTGAATAAAGTCATTTAATTATGAAAAAGATCATTACAGTATTTTTGCTTTCCCTGTTATTGGCCTTGGCGCCGCAGGTTCAGGCCGAGAAGCAGAGCACGGAACAGCGACTGCAAAAACTGGAAAGATTACTGGATAGCAAGGGCCTGGTTGAGATGCTGCTCAAGCTGGAGCAACTGCAAAAGGAGGTGCAGGTACTGCGTGGTGAGGTCGAGATGCAGAGCCACACGCTGGAGAGTATTAAAAAACGCCAGCGTGATCTGTATGTCGATATCGATCGCCGTTTGCTCAAGATCGAACGCAGTAGTTCCGGTGTCAGTCAGACGCCGGTCACTGCCGCCCCGGTCGCGACCGATAAGCCCGAGCCCGTTGCGGAACAGAAATCCAAATATGATCTCGCCAAGGAGCAGAAGGCCTATCAGACGGCCTTTGATCTGTTACGCGACCTTCGGTATGACAAGTCTATTGTTTCGTTCAGGAGTTTCTTAAAGGATTATCCTGATGGTCGCTATGCACATATCGCTCAGTACTGGATTGGTGAAGCCAATTACGCACAACGTAACTTCAAGAACGCCATCAGCGACTACCAGGAATTGATCAAGCGTTACCCGTCCAGTCCCAAGATGGCCGAGGCCATGCTGAAAATTTCATATAGTTATTATGAATTAAATGACCTTAAGATGGCTGACCAGAATCTTCAGCGTCTGATTACAAGCTATCCTGATTCTACTGAGGCAGGGCAGGCCAGGAATCTACAGAAGAAGGTCCGGCTCAAGCTCAAGGGCAAGTCCTGACAACATCATCGCCAACATAGACCGGGAACCACGACCATTCTCCTGGTCATCCAGGAGACATCCCGTAATCCATGACCAGGCAGCAACAAACAGATAAACTGCGTGTTACCGAGATCTTTTTCTCACTACAGGGGGAGTCGCGTAGCGTGGGTATCCCCACGGTCTTTATTCGCCTGACTGGCTGTCCGCTGCGCTGTGGGTATTGCGACACCAGTTA
>JAHEDB010000506.1 GCA_024641465.1 Chromatiales bacterium
CCGGTGTCGGTCAGCTGCAGGTTGCGCCCGACCCGATTAAACAGGGCCTCACCCAGTTGCTCTTCCAGCAGAGTGAGTTGCCCGCTGATGGTCTGGGGCGTCAGGTGCAGGCGTTCACTGGCCCGGGCGATACCGCCCTGCTTGGCCACCATCCAGAAATAGTGCAAATGCTTGGTATTTATCATCGCCTGATATTACTTCGTTAAATACGAACTATATACCAATAATATTCGACTTTTTCTTACATTAAAACCCCTCTACCCTAGCCTTCGGTCCATACCCGTTCTCACAAAGGAGCACAAATCATGCGAATCGACATTCAGGCACGCAGTTTTTCCCTCACCGAGGCCTTGCGCGAACACATAAAGCGCCGCCTGGGTTTTGCCCTCAGCAGCCGCGATGAACACATCCAGCGGGTGCAGGTCCGCCTGTCGGACATCAATGGGCCGCGCGGCGGTGATGACAAACAATGCCACATCCAGGTCAGGCTCACCCACCTGCCCGATGTGGTCATCGAAGATACCGAGGCGGATATGTATGCCGCCATTGACCGGGCCGCCGACCGCGCGGGGCGCACGGTGGGGCGCCGACTGATGCGCCAACGCGACAAACGGCATACCGCCCTGCCACAAGAGGGCGTTTTGCCCGAACAAGAACCAAACTGATTTGACTGACCTGACAGGAGACTTACCATGAACACATCCATCATCAATACCGCGGCCCGTAGCCAAACGGCCACACTCGCCACCAACAAGGTGCTGCGTAATACCTACACCCTGTTGTCCATGACACTGCTGTTTAGTGCCCTGACCGCAGGGGCCTCGCTGGCCCTCAAGCTGCCCCACCCCGGCCTGATCCTGACCCTGGTGGGTTACTTTGGTCTGTTGTTTCTGACCTCGAAATTCCGTGACAGCTCCCTGGGCCTGGCCTTTGTATTCGGCCTGACCGGTTTTATGGGCTACACTCTGGGACCGATCCTCAACAGCTATCTGGCCATGGCCAACGGCGGCCAGATCATCATGACAGCGATGGGCGCCACCGGTGTTACCTTCCTCGGTCTCTCCATGTACGCCATGACCAGTCGCAAGGATTTCAGCTTCCTGGGTGGCTTCCTGATGGTGGGTATCATCGTTGCCTTTCTGGCCGGGCTGGGTGCAATGTTCTTCAACATGCCCGGTCTGTCCCTGGCGGTATCCAGCATGTTCGTGCTGCTGATGGCCGGGATGATCCTGTATGAGACCAGCAACATCATCCATGGTGGTGAAACCAACTACATCATGGCCACCGTGTCGCTGTATGTCTCGATCTTTAATTTATTCACCAGCCTGCTGCACCTGCTGGGATTTGCCAACAACAACGAATAGGCATATCCAGGGCGGTGAAATAAAAGGAGTATGACGATGCAAGCGGACATGAATAAACATATTAGCGACATGAGTATCAAATTATTATCGATGGCGCAGTGCGCGGGGCTCGGCCTATTGGGCCTACTGACAATCGTCGCAATGGGACAGGAAGTATTCAGCATTGTCGCCAAGGGGTCGATCAGCCTTGGCGACCTGCTGTTGCTGTTTATCTACCTGGAAGTGCTGGCCATGGTGCGCGTGCAACTGTTGTCGGGGGAGATCCCCCTCAGCATGCCCTTCGCCATCGCCATCGTCGCCCTGTCGCGTTACCTGGTGCTGGACCTGAAGGGCATGGATCACTGGCAGTTAATTTCGATTGCCGCAGCCATGTTGCTGCTGACCCTGGCCCTGGTCGCCCTGCGTTACTGGAAGAATGCGAAAAAAACCAACGCTGGGCAACCACCTGCAAGTGGCAACCCTTTCCCCAATAATGAATAGAAAACCGCACTAAATAGATATAGGCCCGAGGCAAAAAATGATAGTAGTATCAGCCCTGTTAAAGATTTCAGCGATTGTCGCCAGACAACCATATTCAGTAAGGAGCCAAAGCATGTCGCCACAAGCCTTATTCGACAAAGCCGTCGAATTATTCGATGCCGCCAACAGTGAAGACCCCAACCAGGAAACCGATGAAAACGGTAAACAATGGCCCAAGGAATTATTGTATTCACACCGCATGGCCGAGATGCAGGAACGTTATGCCCCCGATGCCCACGATGCCGTCAGGTTGGCGATCCGCGCCCAGCATATCCAGCGCTGGAAATCCCCGCGCAGCGACTACCCGATGGATCGCATCGGTTACCTGAAATGGCGCACCGACCTGTATAAATTCCACGCCGACACTGCGGGTAAATTGCTGGCCCAGGCCGGTTATGACGAGGCCTTCATCGAACGGGTCAAACAGGCGGTAGGCAAAAAGAGCC
>JAHEDB010000507.1 GCA_024641465.1 Chromatiales bacterium
TTATTTGCGGGACCAATAAGTTATGAAGACTTTTAGCGCAAAACCGGAAACCGTCAAACGGGACTGGTTCGTGATCGACGCCACTGATAAGGTACTTGGCCGTTTGGCGGCTGAAGTTGCCCACCGTCTGCGTGGTAAACACAAGGCTGAGTACACACCACACGTCGACACCGGTGACTACATCGTGATTGTTAATGCCGACAAGATTGCCGTTACCGGTAACAAGGAAACTGACAAGCTTTATCATCACCACACCGGTTTCGTTGGTGGGTTGAAGACGATTACCCTGCAGAAACTGCGCGCCAAGGCGCCGGAGCAGATTATCGAAATCGCAGTCAAGGGTATGCTGCCCAAGAACCCGCTGGGTCGTGCCATGTTCCGCAAGCTGAAGGTCTATGCCGGTTCTGAGCATAACCATGCGGCACAGCAGCCCCAGGCGCTGGAAATTTAATATAGATACAGGAATCAGGAAGCAGATCCATGGCAATAGAACAACATTACAGCACCGGGCGTCGTAAAAACTCCACCGCCCGTGTTTATCTGAGAGCCGGCAAGGGCGCCATCAGCGTCAACGATCGTCCGCTGGATGAATATTTCGGTCGCGAAACCGCCCGCATGGTCGTCCGTCAGCCCCTGCAGTTGACTGAAACGACTGATAAATTCGACATCCTGGTGTTTGTTTCTGGTGGCGGCAACACCGGCCAGGCCGGCGCCATTCGCCACGGCATTACCCGCGCCCTGATGGAGTATGATGAATCTCTGCGTCCATCCCTGCGTCGCGCAGGTTATGTCACACGCGATGCCCGTGAAGTGGAACGTAAGAAAGTCGGTCTGCACAAGGCGCGGAAGAGACCTCAGTACTCTAAACGTTAAGCAGTGCTTCCGCGCAGTAGCGAGGGTCGAGGTGCCAGGTATAATCCTTAAGTCCTTATAACAAGGGGTAACGCATGGAAGCGTTGGAAAACCTGGATGTATGGAAGCGAGCCTGTCGACTCTCTGTCGAGATATACAAGCTGTTATCGGGGAACAGGCAATACGGATTCAAGGATCAAATTACCCGCGCTGCATTATCAATCCCCTCTAATATTGCTGAGGGGTATGAGCGGGGATCAAACCGTTCCCGAATCCAGTATTTGAAAATAGCAAAAGGATCCTGTGGCGAATTGTGGACTCAAATCATGATTGGCCGTGCCGCTGGATTTTTAGAGCCCGAGCCGTCAAAGAAGCTGGAACTAGAGGCAAAAGAAATTTCACGGATGTTATACGGTTTAATTAAGTATTATTCGACCTCGCAGGAGAAAGACCTCGCCACTCGGCCCTCGTGACTCGTCACTGTATTAATTGGGGAATCGTCTAACGGCAGGACTACGGACTCTGACTCCGTCAATCAAGGTTCGAATCCTTGTTCCCCAGCCAATAAATCAAAAGGCCCATCTGGATAGATGGGCCTTTTGTTCTTTAAGGGAACAAGGATTTGAACCGGTGCGACAAAATCGCCGGGAGCGATTTTGGACAGCGGAGCAGCGCGACGCTGGCCCCGCAGGGGAGAGGCACAGGGAAGTGCCGAGCAATCCTTGTTCCCCAGCCAATAAAACAAAAGGCTCATCTGCAAAGATGGGCCTTTTTTTTCGTATTTTGCAAGGGGATCGAGCCTTTGTAACACGTATCACAAATGTTTAATCGCCGAGTGTGTCGTGTGCTATTGTCGATCCGTCAATCAAGTCACCTGTCTGCAACTCTGCATCAATGGGGCCTGGCTTTTCTGCGATCAAACCGCCCAACCCGTAAAACCAACCACTATCCACTCGACCATTACGTCGTGGCAGTTTTATTAAGTTTTTGTTAAACCCGCCTGCACCACCTACTGCTTAATAAAACTGTCATCGAAACTTTGTAAGTTACCACTTCCATGATGTGCTGTGCTTTCAAATACACAAAGCACAGAACGTGCAACATGAGATTCAATCAAACGTTAAAGTAATTTGGGAGTGATACATGAATAAAAAACTCATTTCACTGGCTGTCGCCAGTGTGTTGGCCGCACCTTTTGCAGCTCACGCAGACGAGGCACCGACTGTCTACGGTCAGCTGCATATGATTTACGGCCAGGTTCAGCAAACAGTCGATGGCACAACCAAGGTGGATAACTGGCAGGTGCGCAGTTATGACTCCCGCCTGGGCTTTAAGGGCACACGTGATTTTGGTGGTGGACTGATGGGGGTCTACCAGATTGAGTTGGGCGTGAATCCTGACAGTGATGGCAAAGGTAAGACGGATGTGTCTGACGCGCAGGATGGCAGCGTCAAAGCGGATAGTGATGGCACTGCC
>JAHEDB010000508.1 GCA_024641465.1 Chromatiales bacterium
CAACTTTTTACTGCTGGCCGCGAAGGAGTCCGTCGAGGCCGCCTCCGCCGGTATCAGCAAGGCCCGCGCCGGGCATTATCCCAGTCTGGATTTCATCGCCAGCAAGAGTTACAACGACCTCGGCGGGGGTTTAGCTGGCCCGATGAAGCAGGATGACACCACGGTCAAACTGCAACTCAGTATGGCGATCTTCAACGGCGGCGCAGTCATGTCTCAATCCCGCGAGGCCTCCTACCGTCATATGCAAAGCAAGGAGATCCTCGAGCAGACCCGCCGCGCCACCGAGCGTCAGGCGCGCAATTCCTATCTGTCGGTGATCGCCAACATCAGTCAGGTCAAGGCCCTCAAACAGGCCCTGGCCTCCAGCGAGACCGCCCTCAAGGCGACCACTGCCGGCTTCAAGGTCGGCACCCGCACCACCGTCGACGTGCTCGACTCACAACGCGACCTGTTCCGCGCCAAGCTGAACTACGCCCTGGCCCGCTATGAATACATCATGGAAACCCTGCGCCTGAAACAGGCCGCCGGTACCCTGTCAAAGCAGGACCTGCAGGCCATCAACAACTGGCTGGGCGCCGATCAGTCTGCCGAAATCTGATGGTGGAGACGTCCCCGCTGTTGTGCCAGGCCGAGCAAAGTGTCCTGCTGGTGATCGACATCCAGCAGCGCCTGGCCAGCGCCATGCCAGACCAGGCCTTGCAGGCCGTTATCAAACATACCGGCTGGCTGTTACAGGCTGCCGAGTTGTTGAATATCCCCGTCATCCGTACCGAGCAATACCCGAAAGGGCTGGGTGAGACGCTGGACGATGTCCGGCAACACATCCAACAGGAGACCCGGCTGGAGAAGACCTGCTTTTCCTGCTGTGGGGCGTCAGGCTTCGAACAAAGCTTGCAGCAATCCGGTCGTAAACAGATTGTCATTGCCGGTATGGAATCCCATGTCTGTGTGCTGCAAACGGCGATGGAACTGAAGGTGAAGGGTTATGCGGTGTTTGTGGTCAGTGATGCCGTCTGCTCGCGCGATAAACACAACCACAAAAACGCCCTGCGGCGGATGGAACAGGCCGGGGTCGTGATCAGTAATACCGAGTCGGTGCTGTTTGAATGGCTGCGCGATGCCCAGCACCCCCACTTCAAGGCCATCTCGAAGCTGGTGCGTTAGTCAGGCGCGACTAACGCCCGATACCATCTCACGACGGATTCTTCTATTATTAGCCAATGGCCAGCATCCCTCCCCGTTTTAATCCACGCGACTTCCTCCATCCCAAATATCTGCCGACCTGGATAAGCCTGGGCCTGCTGCGAATCATCGCCACCCTGCCCTATGGCGTGATTCTGACGATCGGTAAGGCGCTCGGCTGGCTGTCCTTCTATCTGTTGCCCAACCGCCGCCGCATCACGCGCACCAATATACGCTTGTGTTTTCCGGAGTTGAGCCCGCAGGTGCAAGGGAAACTGATCAAACAAAGTTTCTATGAGTCTTCCATCGCCATGCTGGAATCGCCGTTGGCCTGGTGGGGCAGCGATCAGACACTCCAGGCGCTGCATCGTGTCGAGGGACTGGAACATCTGCAACAGGCCCAGGCCGAAGGCAAGGGCATCATCCTGCTCGGTGCCCACTACACGACCCTGGAGATCGGCGGCCGCCTGCTGGCCTATCACATCGACTGGTGTCCCACCTTCAAGCGCGCGCACAACAAACTGTTTAACGCTGTGATGGCGAGCTCACGCCAACGTGTACACCGCCGTCTGCTGGCCAGTTCCGATATGCGCGGCATCATTCAGTACCTGAAACACAACGGCATTATCTGGTTCGCACCAGACCAGGATTTTGGCCGACGCGGCAGCGTGTTCGCGCCATTTATGAATGTCGCCACCTCGACCCTGACCATGACCGCCCGGCTGGCCAGAACCACCGGCGCGAAGGTCTTACCCATGTATTCTGAACGCCTGCCGGGCACACAGGGTTATCTGGTGCGCATCGGCAAACCCATCGAGGATTTCCCCTCCGGCGATGAGATAAAGGATGCCACGGCCATCAATCATGCCATTGAGGAACAGGTACGCCGCACCCCGGCCCAATACCTGTGGGGACACCGGCGTTTCAAGACTCGTCCCTATGGTGAGCCCCTGGTGTATGCACCACGCCCCGACAAATCGTTCCGGTTATACCGGCTGTTGATGCCGTTGTTATCGTTGCCACTAATCTTGCTGACCATCTGGGTGGCCTTTAAAAACCGGGACAGCAGCTATTTGATACAGCGCCTTGGCATCAGCCTGCCGCAGCAAAAAACCGCAGGCCTGTGGCTGCATGCCGCCTCGGTGG
>JAHEDB010000509.1 GCA_024641465.1 Chromatiales bacterium
TGCTGATGCTGGGCGATATCTTTTTCGTGGTCGATGTCATCACCAACGTGATACCGGATTCACCCGCCTTATATATGATCACCAGTTCATTTGTCGGTGTCACCTTCATGCTGTTCGTGGTAGCAGTGGTGTATGACCTGTCGGTAACCGCCTCCCGACGTGTCCCTTTTGATCAGGGTCGACGCCGGGTTCTGAAGCTGGTGTTTGACGTGACCATGTTGATCATGGCCTTCTCGTATTTATTGCGCGGCCTCAGCCAGGGCATCAAGCTGCCGGAGATAAATCGGGTGCGGGTGGGTATCAAGAACTTTCAAGCCAACCCGTTTTCCATCGTACAGCTGACCGATGTGCATGTCGGACGCACTATCAAACGGGATTTTGTCGAATATCTGGTAAAAGAGACCAACCGTTTGCAACCCGACATCGTGGTGATCACCGGTGACCTGTTCGACCTGCCGGCGAGCCGGATCGAATATGATCTTTATCCATTGAAAGATATCCAGGCCCCGACCTATTTCATCCTCGGTAATCATGAATACTTTCACGGCCCGGGCGAGGCGATCATGATCATGCGCGAGTTGGGTATCACCCCGCTGTTGAATGAACACGTGTTGATCGGGGAAGGGGATCGGCAATTCAACCTGATCGGGCTGAATGACGTCAGTGGTGTGCGTAGCGGGATATTTCCTGCCAATGCCGATGTGGCCTACCACGGCGTGGATCAGGACAAGCCCTGCATCGTACTGGCCCACCAGCCGCGGATGATCAACGACCTCGATGATTACCGCTGTGACCTGATGTTGAGCGGTCATACCCACGGTGGACAGATCTTCCCCTTCGGCCTGCTGGTGATGGCGGCGCAACCCTATCTGGCCGGTTTATATGAACACCAGCCCGGCAAACAGATCTTCGTCAGCCGCGGCACCGGCTACTGGGGCCCGCCGCTACGGGTGCTGGCGCCGAGCGAGATCAGCCTGATCGAGATCCGCACGGTTTAATAGCGTTTTTTCACCTCGAAGTCACTCTATAAATACCGTAGGGTGCGTCTCACGCACCATTTCTCATAGCCATACTCAGGGCGCGGCCGGTGCGAAGTGAAATCCGGGATCTTGCTCATGCTTCCCTGTATTCCGCTTTCGCTTCATACAGGCTACGGGCTGTGCTTATACCGGGCGCAATCCTATTGCGCCGCATGAGCCAAACAGTGTGTTGACCTGTAAGCCTGTCTCCAACCTCTGCAAATCCTGGCACTAAACCTGTTTCAACGTATATTTCTAATTCATCACTCTTGTCGCCGCACTCGGCGCAATGAGATTGCGCCCGGATTCAAACTTCGAACGCTGTGCTTATACCGTAGGGCGCAATCCTATTGCGCCGCATGAGCCAAACAGTGTGTTGACCTGTAAGCCTGTCTCCAACCTCTGCAAATCCTGGCACTAAACCTGTTTCAGGGTATCTTTCCCTTTCGTCACTCTTGTCATCGCACGCGGCGCAATGAGATTGCGCCCTACGGGTATTGAAAATTCGTGCCTTCGTGCCTTCGTGGTGAAAAGATTCTAAAATAACCCGAAATTTCTCCTTGCGGTGTCAACCGATGGGGCCCTCAGGCGTTATTGGTAGTAACAACCGATAATCTATCCAAGGAGTTATCCATGAACATCAAAACTCTTGCTACCCTGGGCCTGATATCCCTGGCCGCAAGCCCGGCCCTGGCCGATGAGCAAAACAGTCAGACGACCCAAAACCGCTGGGATGAGCGCGGCGACGTCATCGATCAGCGGCTGGATGCGCGCGGGCAGGCCATCAACGGGCATCTGGATCGTAAGGGTGAGACCATTAACGCCCGCCTGGACCAACAAGGGGAGCGGGTGCAGAACCGTTATCAGCAACGGGCGCAACAGGCGCGTGACAACGGCAATGAAGAACGGGCCGATCGCCTCGAGCAACGCGGCGATAGTCTCCAGCAAGGTTTTGACAATAAGGGCGATCGCATTGAAAATCGACTCGATCGGCGCGGCGATGGCATCGAACAACGGCTGGATCAACGTGGCGACCGCATCAACCAGCGGCTGGATCGGCGTGGTGAGCGCAGGTCATCGTCAGCCATGACCCGCCCGCAAGGCCGTCCATGATTTTGGCATGGCAATGATCGCAGGTACCATCAAGGGGAGTTGCAGGTCTGAAAGCACAACAGGCACTCGAACAGTTTCTGGCGAGCAGCGAGCAACGCGCCTATCGTATGGCCTTCATCGCCACCGGCAACCGCGAGGATGCCCTGGATGTGGTGCAGGATGCGATGACCAAGCTGGTGCAGAAATATGCCGGGC
>JAHEDB010000510.1 GCA_024641465.1 Chromatiales bacterium
AATACAACGGGATCCACTTTTCCATTTCCTGCAGGCGTTCCTGATAGACACCGGTCTCACCCTGCAGCAAGGCGAGCCTGGCCTGTTCCAGGCGCAATTGCAGGTTCTGGGTCAGAAAGAATTGTTGATCGGCCGTCAGCATCGGCTGGACATTTTGATCGTGATTACGGATCACTACCAGATTTTTCAGGTCAGCCCAGATCGCTGTTAAAAAGCTCTTCCAGTTTTCGAGCTGGCGTTTTTCCGGTGTGCGCTCTTCAATACGTTCCCGGATCGCCTCCGGGTCAGGCACCTGCAAGGGTAATTGTTGCACCGTCTTGACCAGACTGCTGAGGGTCAGGGAGATGCCCGCGGTATCGATGCTCGGTACGGATTTCAGTTTCTGAATATCATTGCTGACCTGTTTGCGCACCTGTAACAGGGCCGGATCACCAACCTCGGCCAGCCGGGCATCGGCCCCTTCCATGGCGATGATGGCGGTCTTGACATCCTGTTCCAGCAACAGCCGATGACTGGCCAGTTTGATCAGGTATTCGGCCTCGGCCAGTAACCAGTCCTTGCGCAGGTGACTGTTCTGCGCCAGCCAGGTTTCAAGCCCTTCGTCCAGATGGGTCTGGCGCTCACCGATCTTGCCGATGTTGTCGCCGAACTGTTTGAGTTGTTTGTCGGTGTCATCGCGCACACCCTGCATGGCGGTTTCCAGACCAGTAAAGTGGGCCTGAAATTGCTGGAAGGTTTTCCAGCCTTGGTAACCGGCCAGGCCGAGCAATACCAAAACCGTCAACCAGCCCAGCCACCTGCCTGCATGGTGTTGACTATGTTTGCGCTTGTGTTTTACCGCGCTGTGTTCCTTGTCGGTTTTGTTTTCGCTCGTTGCAGGTGTGTCACTCACAGCTTTGCCTTCTTATAAAAATATTGCCATTACGAATTTGTTGTCTGATGCGCCCATTGCCCAAGACGGCGCAGGATATTTTCATCGCCCGGCCCGTCACTGACAAGGATGTTATTATGACACCCGGCCTGTCTGGCCACATCCACCAGGCGTTGATGGATCACCAACCAGCTCATACTACACAACCAGTTGCGGCTTGTCGCATCGGCCAGGATCAGCAGATTCTCGATGGCCTCGCCGCTGGTCAGGATAAGCACATCGACTTTTTCATGTTGCCGGATAGCGGCCAGTTGTTGTTTGGCATCGACCGGCAACCGGCGCCTATACAGATTAGCATAGCTGAGCTGCGCGCCCCGGTCTGCCAGGGTATCGGCCAGCAGGGTGCGCCCGCCTTCCCCCTTCACAATCAGGATCCGCTTACCCGCCACCTGTTGCAGGGCAGGCATGGCCAGCAAGGCCTCACTGTTATATCCCTCTGTCGGCAACAGATCGGCCGTGCGCCGGAAATCTTCCTGTAATTGTCGGGCAGAGGCCTCTCCGACGGTCGCGATTAGCGGTCCGGCGGGCAGCCCCTGCCTTCTATATGAGTAACACCAATGCACGGCATTGGCACTGATAAAGATCACCCAATCGAACCCGGCGAGACCGGCCAGGGTAGCCCTGGCGGCGGCCTCATCGGCGGGGGCGGCGATCTCGAGCAGGGGCAGGCGAATCGCCCGGCCCCCGGCCCGTTCAATCAAACTGCACAGACCCTCGGCCTGATGGGCAGGCCGGGTCACCACCACACCGAGCCCGTGCAGATCGATATCAGGCATACAGGTTGGCTAAGATCGTATCGGCACCCCGGGTCAACAGGTCTTCGGCCAACACCACCCCCAGCTCCTCGGCGGCCTCGGGCTTGCCGGCGATCTCACCGCGCAGGATGACGCTGCCATCGGGCTGCCCCACCAGGCCGCGCATGAATAGCAGGCCCTTGCTGAGTTCCGCATAACCGGCGATAGGCACCTGACAGCCGCCTTGCAGACGATGGTTCATGGCCCGCTCCGCCAGCACCCGGATGTGGGTATCGGGGTCATTGAGCGGGGCGATCAAGCGGTTGACGCGCTCATCATCGACCCGGCATTCGATCCCTACCGCCCCCTGACCGATGGCCGGCAGACTTACCGCTGTATCGAGGAACTCGGTGATCCGGTCGGCCATCTCCAGGCGCTTCAGCCCGGCGGCGGCGAGAATAATCGCGTCATATTCGCCGTTATCGAGCTTTTGCAGGCGAGTATTCACATTGCCCCGCAGGTCGAGCACCTTCAGATCGGGACGCAGGGCGCTCAACTGGCACTGGCGGCGCAGGCTGGAGGTCCCCAGCCGCGCCCCTTTAGGCAGGGACTCGAAGGTCTTGCAGGTATTGGAGACAAAGGCATCGCGCGGGTCTTCGCG
>JAHEDB010000075.1 GCA_024641465.1 Chromatiales bacterium
AGTCTGCAAAATCACGCCCAGCACATCATTATGTGAAATGGTGCGTGTGACATACCCTGCACAAATAGTCCGGTATAGCCCGAAGCGATAGCGTAATACGGGATACGTGCATCGTACTCCGGATTTAATTTTACTCCAGTCGGGTTACAAAATCGCTGTGCCTTATTACTTATACAATAACAGAACGATGATAACCGCAAGGATAAAAGAAAGGCCTTTCCAGAACGCGACGGGATTGCGTTCCATGAGTGGCGGGCGGCTACGGCTCAGGAAGGTCTTGTTGGGATGGCGCAGGTCAAATATAAATTCGGACAAGTCCTCGTAGCGTTTATGAGGGTTGGGGTGCAGTGCCTTGCGCAGGGCCTCATCGATCCAGCGCGGGATGTCCCGCCGTTCTTCATTGACGGAATCATAGACTAATTTTCGTTGCGACTCCGGGGTGGTGGATTTTGCCACCTGTGTGCCATAAGGTAGTCGGCCGGTAAGCATTTGATACATGATCACCGCCAGGGAAAACATATCCGATCGCGGCGAGCCGATCTGGCCCAGAAAATATTCCGGGGCGGTGTATGGCGCCGTGCCCTGTATAGTGTGTTGCACGATGGGGGAGTCGATTTCCCTCAACCCGGCGACACTGGTAGAACCAAAATCGATGATCTTCACTGTGCCGGTCACGTCGATCATGATATTGGCCGGTCGCAGATCCTGGTGCAGCATCTCCAGCCGATGAAAGGCCCGTAGACCTTTGGTTATCTGCTCGATGATGCCGCGCACGGTTTCCAGATCCGGCCTGGGATGGTCGATCATCCACTGGCTCAAGGTCTGACCCTCTATGTATTCACTGACGATATAAAGGTACTTTCGTTTACGGGTCTGCACGACGGGCTTCAGTACATAGGGGCTATTGATGCGCCGGGCAACCCACTCTTCGAGCAGGAATCGTTCCAGATAGGCCGGGTCGTCACGCAGGTCGATAGAGGGCGTTTTGAGAATGACCTCTGTACCGGTTTCGATGTCTACTGCCAGATACACATGGCTACGGCTGCTGGCGTGTACCTCGCGGATGATTTTATAGCCATCGAAGACCGCTCTTGCATCCAGTGTGGGCGGGAAGGGCAGTTCGGTGAGTTGCTGCAAGAGCTCGCCGGCGGCCCGATCAGGTAAATCGTCAATCCTGACAATCTGCACAGTCAGGTTATCTGTGCTGCCCTTCTCGTAGGCCTCATCGATAATGGCCTTCGCTGCCAGATCCAGATCAGTCGCATACTCGGCGATCGCATTGATGATGTACTGGTCACTGGTAAATTCATAAACCCCATCGGTGGCAAAGATAAAAATATCGCCTTTTTCGGTCTGGAGGGTTTTGTAATCAATTTCGAGTTGTGGACTAATGCCAAGCGCCCGACTCAGGTAGCTTTTCTCGGGCGAGACCCACAACCGATGGTCATTGGTCAATTGTTCCAGGGCATTGCCTTGCAGGCGATAGATGCGCGTATCACCGATATGAAGTAGATGAGCGGTGGTTGATTTGAGCACCATGGCGCTGAAGGTGCACACATAGCCTCGATCTTTATCAAAACGATACTGGCTTTTCTGGGTCTGTGAATATAGCCAGGAATTGCCGGCCAATAGCACCCGCTGTGCCGATTTCTTTACCGACCATGTTTCCGATGTACAAAAATAGTCATCCAGAAAATTTTTCACCGCCATCTGGCTGGCAATCTGACTTACCTCGCTGCTACTGATGCCGTCGGCCAGGGCAATGGCAATGCCCTTAGAGCTTAACTGAGGTTCGTTGGGTAGATAGACGCCGTAAAAATCCTGGTTGATTTTCTTGCGACCCTTATCGGTATGTTGCCCAACGGAAATAGTTAATTGGCTTGGCATGTTTTAATAAAAAGCTCAGCCCTGAACAGGGCTGAGACTTTATACCTTATTGTGAATTGTTTATAGGGCGCGGGCCGGGCTGGTTTTTACATGAGTGTAATATAGTGGAAGACCCACTAACATGAAACCGCCCACGAGATTGCCCAGCACGGTCGGGATCTCATTCCAGATGAAGTAATCAGTGATAGTAAACCCACCGCCCATGATCATCGAGAAAGGGAATAAAAACATATTCACGATGGAGTGTTCGAAGCCCATGAAGAAGAACAGCATGACCGGCATCCACATGGCCATCATCTTGCCGCTGGCCGAGGTGGAAATCATCGCGCCGACCACACCCATCGAGACCATCCAGTTGCATAACATGCCGCGGATGAAGATCGTTATCCAGCCGTCGAAGCCGTGTGATTTATAACCCAGGGTTCTGGATTCACCAATGCTGCCTACCTTTTTGGCAATCGCCCCGCCGTCAACGCTGTAGCCATAGGTCAGGATAAACGACATCATGAATGCGACGGTCAGTGCGCCGGCAAAGTTTCCGATAAACACGAGTCCCCAGTTGCGCAATACCTGATTGACCGTGACGCCTGCTCTTTTATCGATGAGGGCAAGCGGCACCAGGGTAAATACACCGGTGAGCAGGTCGAACTTCATCAAATACAGCATGATGAATCCGACCGGGAAAAGAATGGCGCCTGTCAGAGGGGAGCCGGTGGTGACCGCAACGGTGATGGCAAAAATGGCCGCCAGTCCCAGAATCGCGCCCGCCATAAAGGCGCGAATCAGGGTGTCCTTGGTCGACATATAAACTTTGGATTCGCCTGAATCCACCATTTTCGTAACGAACTCGGTCGGTTCTAAATAAGACATAATACTTTCCTCTGTCAATCTGGATTAATGTATGTGTTGCTTAACTTGCTGTAGTGCAACTACCATGCCCGAACTGTTAAGAGTTATTTAACTCTCTGTTATCGCAACCGTTTTGATTCCTTTTGGCAATTTTTCCAAGCAGCTATTCGTATGCCTCGCATCTTGTTGGTGCAGAGGTTTATCAATTTGGTGCGAAACTTTTGTAATCCACTTTCCTGCTGCTTGAAACGAGCGCAGATAAGATTGATTGGTCATGACGCAGAGCTAACCTTAGTAACTCTTGTAGGGAAGAAACTTCCCACTCATAACAATCTTTACCCGGTCGCCCTTCGGGTCCGCCTGGCGTTGCAGGTCCATACTGAAGTCAATGGCGCTCATAATGCCATCACCGAATTCTTCGTGGATCAGCGCCTTGAAGGTCGTGCCATAGACATTGACCAACTCATAAAAACGGTAAATCAGTGGGTCGGTTGGTATCGCGGTCGGCAGAGAGCCCTTGTAGGGGACGACCTGTAGCTGGGCAATCGCGTCGGCGGGCAACTCCAGCTTTGCGCCTACCTTGGTGGCCTGTTCGGCAGTGAGCGTCATCTGCCCGAGCAGAGCGGCGGTCGTCCACTCCTTGCTCATGCCGACAGTTTCCGCCAGTTGTTGCCAGGTCAATTGTTTGCGTTGTTTGTTTAAGATGATGAGTTCAGTGGTTTCATTACGTGTCATGATGGTTTCCTTTTGCTGGCTATGTTGCTGGACTGTGAAATAAAATTGATGAGTGGTTTCAATGTCCGTTGTTTGCTTTTGCAATATGGTTCAGCAAATTGCATGCCAGGCAATTTTGTTAACAATGGCAAGCGATTATGGCTTGGGAATGAGTCTGGAGGCTGAGCGTGCGCACAGTTATGGTGCGGATGCACGTTATTGTAACGTGCTGGAATATTGGGGCAGGAGAGGAATGAGTTTACCGATAATTAAAATACAAATGCACATGCCGTTTATCGCAAACGGCACGTGCCAGTCTACCTGTCCTGGTTTAGTATTTCGAACCCAAGTTAGGATCGATCTGCCAGATCTCATTCACCAACTTGTCTGCGCGGTACACCATGACATAGCGTACCTTGATAGTCTTTTTACCGCTGAAAACCACATTGGCCGTGACGGTCGAGCCATTAGGGTTGGCGCTTACGGAAAGACCTTCGATACTGGCGTTTAACGGCGCATTGCCCTTGGCAAATTTGCTCCACACACCACGAATTGCATCACTACCGGTATAGACACCATCCAGTGGCCCACCGACCCATTGAAATACGGCGGTGTCGCTGTAGCCTGCCATGATTTTATCAACATCACCCGCGGCGACTGCCTTTACATGTGCTGTGCCGTCATCACTCGGTCCGGCCGAGACCACGGCGCAAGCCGTAACGAACATTGTTGCCGCTAATATCATCGTACGAAACATGATTGTCTTCTCCCGTTAAAATGACATCCCCTATAGGATGCTTATGGGACGAACAACGCTGCGGGGAGTTTATTCCATGCGGGAAATAAATATTTTTATCAAAAAAGGGCCGTGTTGTTGCTGTAGGGTGCGTCTCACGCACCGTGCATTTACTTGTTGTTCTGTGCAGCGGTGCGCAGGGCGCACCCTACGGCGCGGTGAGGTCCTTGTCCAGCACCTCTTCCCCCACCAGCTGATCGGTGAGCCGCAGCCATTCCACCAGCAGCTTGTTGCGTTGCACGGTGTGTTCGGTATAACGGAAGCGGTTTTCGTCGACCTGATTGACGGCACTCAGGTAGTCGTTGAGGGTGACCTTGCCGAAGGAGTAGTTTTCCGCCTCGTCCCTGAGGATGTCGGTGGCGAGTTTGATCTTTTTCTCTGAGATGGAGATCAATTCCTGCTCGCGGCGGATTTGCTGGAAGAGGTTCTTCAGATTGGTGTGCAGCTCTTCGTATTTATTCTGATTGGAGAGCACGGTCTTCTTGTATTCGATCTGGGCGATCTTGTGTTTGGCGGTATCGACGCTGCGGCCGATGGGCCAGCGCAGGGTGATGCCGGCGAAGTAGGTGCGTTGCTGATCGCGGATGCCCCAGTCCTGGCCGTCGAGTTGATAACCGAGTAGCAGGTTGGTGGAGGGCAGCAGGTCATCGGCGGCCTTTTTCACCTCCAGGGTGCCCTGTTGTTCCAGCAGGCGCAGCATTTTATAGGTGCGGCTGGTCTGGGTGAATTTTGCATAGTCGGGTTCGAACCGGACATCGCGGGTCGGACTGGCTGGTTTGACGGGGATGAAGGGTATCGCGCCGGTGTGACGAATGGCCTTGAAGATCAGGTTGCTGATGCTGTCGTAGGTCTCCTGCAACACAATGACGTTTTCCCGTTTGCCGATCAGCAGCAGTTCCATCTTGTTGACGTCGATGGGCAGGGCGATCTTCTGTCGTTGCCGTTCGAGGATGTTGTCGAGCAGTTTGCGGCTCGACGCCAGCGAGGCCTGGCCGACCTTGAGATTTTCGTGGGCCGAGTACCAGTTGTAATAGGCGGCGGTGAGGCTGGCGAGATAATCCTCGTAGGCCTCGACGATCTGATAGCGACTGACATCGTTCTGGATACCGATGATCTGGTCGTACAGACGGGTGCCCTTGCCGAAGGCATTTTTGGCGATGGGCTGCGAGATCAGGAATTGCAGGCTGGAGTCATCGGTCTCGGTCAGCGGCGAGGCGGACTTGCTGTAGGTCAGCGATAGATCGGTGCCGCTATAGGGAAACAGTTTGCTGAGCGATACGCTGGACTCCGGTTTGCGGCGGTCCTGGTCCGGGTAAAAGTTATACTGGTGTTTGACCGATGCGATCACATCGCTGTCGGGTAACAGGGTATCGCGCCGGTATTGCAGTGGCAACTGATCGAGGAGGATCGCCTCGAAGGTGGTGTCGTTTTGGGTGGCGCGCTGGATGAAGTCCTTGAGCGACAGGCCGGGCGCATCGGCCGAGGCCATCGCGAGTGGCGCGCTCAGGCAGGCCGTGATGAACAGCAGTCGATAACTCAGTTTGGGCGCGGCGATCCATGACATGGTGTTATTTGATCTCCGTATGCAAGCGCTGTTGCAGGTCCTGGATCACACTGTACAGGCAGGGCACCATCAACAGGGTGATCACCGTGCCGAACAACAGTCCCCACGCCAGGGCCAGCATCATCTCCGCCAGCATGGCGTCATAACCGGCCACGCCATAGGCGGTGGGCAGGACCCCGGCCACGGTGGTGAGGGTGGTCAGTATCACCGCCTTGAGGCGGGTCTGGGCGATACGGGCGATACGGGTATTGATCGGTGTCGCCGTATCGGCGTGGATCTCTTCATCGAGTTTGCTGAGCATGATGATCGAATCATTGATCACCACCCCGGCCATGCCGAGGGTGCCAATGGCGGCGAAGAAACCAAACAGGGTCTGGCCGTGCAGCCAGAAGGCGAGGATCACCCCCACCACGCCAAACGGGATCGCCAGCATGATCAGCAGCGGTCGGGTAACGGAATTAAACAGGATGGCGAGGATGGCAAAGATCATAAAGGTCACCATGATCACGGCGTTACGCAGGTCATTCTTTGATTCGCGTGAGTCCGCTACCTCACCGTCGAAGTTCAGACTGGTGGAGGGTTGTTGGCTGATGATGTCACGGAACACACCGTTTTCCAGATCAATGGCGACCTCCAGCGGTGTCTTCCTGGCATCACCGTCGAGGTCGGCCAGCACCGTGGTGACGCGGCGGGTGTCGCGCCGATTGATCGAGATTGGACTCTCGGCCTTGGTGATGGTGACCAGGTCGCGCAGCGGCGCGAGGTACTTGCCCTGATTTTCCACCGGGATCCGGAGGATGCTATCGATATCGTGTTTGGCGCTGTCGAGCACCGACAGTCGCAGGTCGATGTGTTCGTTACCATTGGGCAGTTCATAGAGGATGTTACCCTCGAGTGAGGCGCGGAAGGTATTGGCGATATCCACCGGGCTGATCGCCAGGCGTTTGATCTTGTCGCGTTGGATATCGATCTTGTACTCCGGCAGTTTTAGCGGTCGGTCGATCTCGGCATTGTCCAGGTCCGGATGTTTTTCCATCGCGGCGAGCAGCTTTTCGGCGGCCTGGTTGCGCAGGGTGTCATCGTTCTCCAGGATCAGCACCTCGACCGCGCTGCCGGAGGATTGACCCCAGCGGCTTTTCTGGACCACCAGTTTTTTCAGACCCTCGACCTTTTCCGCCGCCGGCTTCCACAACGCCACCAGCTCATCGGCCGAACGTACCCGGTCTTCCTTGGGGACGATCTCGACGATCATGCGGAATTTGTTTTCCCGCGCCACACCGCCGTGTCGGCTGCGGGCGATCTCGGTGCGAAAACCAACCACTTCCTTACCGATGTAGGGCTCGATGAGGTTTTCGATCTGCTTGCTGATCATGGCCGTCTCGTAGCGGTCGGCCTTTTTACCGGCGGTGCCCTGCAGGACGATCTCGCGTGTCTCGGCGTGGGGGAACAGGACAAACTTCATGGTGGTGTTGGCGATCAACAGTGAGGCGAACAGCAGCACGACAAAGCCGATCAGGATGCGGTATTTATATTGCAGCAGACGGATCAGCAGGTCGCCGTAACGCGCTTCATAGTGATCAAACCAGTGGGCCTTTCTTGCATCCAGAGACTCCGGCGCCTTGAGTTTGCCGCGGCGTAAAAATTGCGGTGCCTGGAAGTGCATGTGGCCGGGAAGGATCACCAGGGACTCGAACAGGCTGGCGAACAGCATAATAAAAACGATCGGCGGGATATAACTGACAAAGGCACCAAACCGGCCCGTGAAAAAAAACAACGGCACAAAGGCAACGCAGGTGGTGACGATGCTGGCCAGCACCGGCATAAACACCTGTGCCGTACCTTTAATCGCGGCCTCTTCGGAACTAAAGCCTCGTGCACGAAAACGGCCGATGTTCTCCGCCACCACGATGGCATCATCCACCACGATGCCCATGACGATGATCACCGCCGCGAGGGTGATGTTATTGATGGTATAACCCATCATCATGGCGCAGATCAGGGTCAGGCACACCGTGAAGGGAATGCCCATCGCAACCCACACACCGGAGCGCATGTTAAGAAAGAGAAACAGGGTGATGAGGATCAGCACAAAACCGATCGCGCCGTTGGTGGCGATGATGCTCAGGCGGTTACGTACCTCATAGGATTCGTCATCCAGGATCACCAGCTGAACGTTGGAGTGGCGCAGGTTATGTGTCTTGAAATCATCCACCACCTTGCGCAGGGCATCGAGGGATTCGATGATCCCGTAGGAGCCGTTCTTCACGACATTGAACATGATTGACTCGTGGCCGTTGACCTTGATGATCTGCTTTTCGCGACGAAAATCGGTCCTGACCTCGGCGATATCGGCCAGGGTCACGGCCTTGCCCTGGAAGCCGGCCTGTATATACAGCGGGTTGAGTTTGGCCACGCTGTCGAGTTGGGCATTGATGGTAACGCTGGGTTCGTCCTTGACCTGGATGTTGCCGGCCGGCTGACGAATGTGATTGTTCGTCACCTCGCGGATCACCTGGCTGAGGGGGATCTGGTACTTGACCAGTTTCTCCGGGTCGACATTGACCTGTAATTCCTGTTGCAGATAACCGGAACGATTGATGCTGTGGATCTGTTGCAGGTTGACCAGTTGCAGCTCGAGGGC
>JAHEDB010000076.1 GCA_024641465.1 Chromatiales bacterium
CAATAGTGCTGTAAACAGCAGCATCAAATAGACAATCGAATAACCAAAGGTCTTGATGGCGATCTTCTCGTCCTTGCCGGACTGCATGCGGATTGTGTAATACAGGAATATCCCGCCAAGGGCCATCGCGCCGACCAGATAGAACAGCCCGCTCATGCGCGTCAAATAGGGCAGAATGGTGACTTCCACCAGGATGATGGTATACAGCAGGGTGTGCAGGCGCGTGTATTCCACACCATGGGTCACCGGCAACATTGGGATATCGACCTTGGCGTACTCATCGCGACGATGGATGGCCAGCGCCCAGAAGTGCGGCGGGGTCCAGGCGAAGATGATCAGAAATAATAGCAGGCTGTTCGGATCGACCGAGCCGGTCACCGCCGTCCAGCCCAGCACCGGTGGCGCGGCGCCGGCGGCCCCGCCGATCACGATGTTCTGCGGCGTGGCGCGTTTCAGGTACATGGTGTAGATCACGGCGTAGCCGATCAGCGAGATGAAGGTCAGCGCCGCGGTCAACAGGTTGATGTAGTACACCAGGATAAACATACCCAGTCCACCGATCAAAAAGGCGAAACCCAACGCCTGCCGGTTACTCAAGTGGCCGGTGGGGATGGGCCGTTGCTTGGTGCGCCTCATGTCGGCATCGATCTTTTGATCGACCACCTGATTGATCGCCGCCGCCGAGGCCGAGGCCAGACCGATGCCCAGCGAACCGAGCAGCAGTGGGGTCAGTGGCACCATCCCCGGCGTGGACAGAAACATACCGATGATGGCGGTAAACACCAGCAGGGCAACGACACGCGGTTTACACAGCTCATAATAGTCGCGCCAGTGAATACCGATGCTCTGTAAAAACGGCAGATGCTTGGTGGTTTCCGACATGGCTACAATGCCTCAGACCGCGGACGGATCGCGTGATTGATCGCCACCAGCAGCACCAGTAACAACGCACCGACCGCGTTATGCGCCACGGCGATACCCATAGGCAGGGACAAGAGGATATTGGCCACGCCCAGCATGATCTGGATCACCAGCACGACCAGCAGGGCCGTGCCCAGTTTGCCGAGGCACTTACTCTCTTTAAAGTCGAGCAACTTGAAGGCCAGTACGGCAAGCACCACGGCGGTGATCAGGGCGCCGATACGGTGGGCCATTTGAATGGCGATACGGGCATCATTGTGCAGCACGCCAAATTCAAAATTCAGTTCCGTACCACGCCACAGCACAAAACCTTCTTTGAAGTCCATGGCCGGCCACCATTGATTCTGACACATGGGGAAATTGTCACCACAGGCCAGGGCTGCATAATTGGAGCTGGTCCAGCCCCCCAGCATGACCTGTGCAATTACCACGATCAGGGAGATCAGGGCCAGGCCGTGCAGGCGATTCAGACGCGGCAACTCGAGGCGTTTCTCAGTCAGGGCATTGGTCTGACGCAGATAGATCCACGTCAAAATAGAAAATGTGGTCAGGCCACCCATCAAATGCCCCATCACGATGGTCGGATTGAGTTTGATGGTCACGGTCCACATCCCGAGCAGGCCCTGGAAAATTACCCAGACCACGAGGAACAACGGCAGGGCCACCAATTGAGTACGATCATGCCGATTGCGTACAGCGATGATCGCCATAATAACGATCAGCAAACCCAGTGTGCTGGCGAAATAGCGATGCACCATTTCCTTCCAGGCCTTGGCCGGTTCAACCGGGCGATCGGGATAGGCCTGATTGGCCCTGGCGACGTCGTGATGTTTGTCCGGCACCGTGATATGACCATAACAGCCCGGCCAGTCAGGGCAACCCAGGCCGGCATCACCGAGGCGGGTATAGGCGCCAAGCACGATCACAACTATCGCGAGAAAAATAGACACCAATGCGAGACGGTTAAAGAGTTTATTATTCATAGTATCACCCAATTTGCGAAATCTTCAGCAAGTGTTCCAGATCCTTGATGACGCCAATCAGGCGCACCTCACGTGAGTATTGCATCATGAGATTTCCCAGCGGGTCGATCATATAGATCCTGTGTCCCGCCATTACCGCCGGAGTACCTTCTGTCTGGAATAATTTTACCACATCATCCATCGCCGCCTTGTCGCCGGTGATAACAGACAGATGGGCGTAGTCCTTGCCCAGTTTCTCCGCCACGCCTGCGGGCGGCATGTCGGCTGCAATATATAATAGTCGCACACGGCTCATGTCCTTGCCCTGGGCAAGACGGGTCTGGTGCATTTTTGACAGACTGTCCAGGCAAGGCTGGTCACATGGACCTTGCCCGATATAAACCAGGTGCCAGTTACCCCTCAACTGCTCGATGGTAAAGGCCGAATGATCCGCCGTGGTCAGTTTGATTTTGTCGAGCGGGCGGGCAGGCACAACCAACACACCGTTATTTCTGGTCTGGATCCCGTGATCCATATTTTTGAAAACGATGTAGGCGGAGACCACCGGCAGCAGGAAGGCCACCACTAATAATATTATCGTACGCTGATTCTGTTTGCGTATTTGTTCAGGACTGCTCATTCAGCTGGACCTCGGTCAAAAATATATGGACTAATCTTTTGTATCGATCTTTTTCAGATTCACAACGATGTAAATAAACACCAATAGCACGGCGAAACTGAACCATTGCATGGCATAGCTGGTATTCCGATCCGGGTCCAGATGGTTGCCAACCCATTCACGACTGTAGCCATGAGGGGCATCGGCATCCATCAGCACCACGTAGGGATAGACCTTGCGCTTCGTATCTTTGACGAATTGCTTGATGTCGAGCCATTGCAACCTGGCCGGCCAGCCCGATGCCTCACGATTCTTGTCACTCAACATCACAATATCGGGTCTGGACCTGACCAACACGCCGTAGATCGTAACATGACTGCCAGTCACATCAATCGACGGCAGTTCACTACGCGTCTTACCGGCGGGCACCCAGCCACGGTTGACCAGAATATACTCATCGCTGCCGGTCATCTGCAACGGGGTTACTACATAATATCCAGCGGCGCCCTTGTGGATCTTGTTATCGATCAGGATCTGATGCGCCGTATCAAACGTCCCCCGCACATAAACCCGCCGGTACTCCAGTTCATCCGCTGCGCCAACATTCGGCTCAAGCCGGAAGGCCGGCTCAGTCTTGCGCTGTTCATAGCTGTCTTGCAGGACATGCTTCTGCTCGGCCCTTTCCAGTTGCCAGAATCCGAGCCGGATAAAGATCGGCAGCAAGACCAGGGTCACCAGGGTGGGGACCAACCCCGGTTTGAATCTACGACTACTCATGTACCCATCCTATCATGTTTCTGGCTGAACCAGTCGCCCCAAGAATACCCCTGAGTTATACTGGAATCTCCATAAGGGGAGAGAGCCAGTGATATTCAAGACCATTGTTATATTCGTTCTATTTCTGGTGGTGTCCAGCCTGTTTACCGCCCTCTATTCCATGATCAAGGACAAAGGTCAGAGTGATCGTACCGTAAAAATGCTGACCATGCGTATCGGACTTTCGATTGGTCTGTTGATTTTCCTGTTGATTGGCTATCAACTGGGCTGGATCAACCCCCACCCGGTCTGATTCAGCTACGCAGAAATAACATATAAACCGGCCTAAAACAAAAGGCGCTGCCCGAGGGCAGCGCCTTTTTTATTTGTGTCGCGACCGACTAGACCAGCCAGTAGACGAAAATGAACAGGCCTAACCAGACCACGTCCACAAAGTGCCAGTACCAGGCAGCGGCCTCGAAGGCAAAGTGGTTCTTGGCGGTGAAGTGCCCCTTGGTGGAACGGATCAACATCACCAGCAGCATGATGGCGCCGATGGTCACGTGCAGACCATGGAAACCGGTCAGCATGAAGAAGGTCGTACCATAGATACCGGAGGTCAGCTTGAGGCCCATTTCATGATAGGCATGCATGTATTCATACGCTTGCAGGCTTACGAACAGACCGCCCAGGGCAACCGTCAGGAACAGACCCATGATCAGCTGGCCACGGTTTTCCTTTTTCAGACCCCAGTGCGCCCAGGTCACGGTCAGACCGGAGGTCAGCAGGATGATGGTGTTCCACAGAGGAATACCGAAGGCCGCCATGTGTTCGAATTTACCGCCGACAGCGCCGGGACCATTGGTCGGCCATGTACCGGCATACCCCTTCCACAACAGCGAATTGGTCATGGCATTGTTGCCTGCACCGCCGAGCCAGGGCACCGACAACTGACGGGCGTAGAACAGGGCGCCGAAGAAGGCGGCGAAGAACATGACTTCTGAGAAAATGAACCAGACCATGCCCATGCGGAAGGAGGTATCGACCTGAGCGTTGTACTTGCCGCTTTCGCTTTCGCCGATCACCTGGCCAAACCAGCCGAACAGCATGAAGGCGATGATCGCCAGACCGACATACATCACGCCCAGATTACCCACTGGGCCGTCCGGGGTACCGGGCAGGGCGGAGGCAAAACCGAACAAGGTTGTAAACAGGCCGACGGAACCGATGATCGGCCAATGACTGGGTGTTGGTAAATAGTAACTACCTGCTTGTGTTGACATTGTATCCCCTCTCTTCTGGTAGCTGATAATTAAAAATCGTTATTGGTTAGTGTGCATCCGTTGTCACAGAATGCACAGCCAGTTTCGTAATGCTGGAGTCATGCACGTCATTTGCCGCCTGACCCTGATGTGTATCAAAAAAGGTATAGGCCAGAGTCAGCATTGTGATCTTATTGGGTAGATTCGGGTCGACGACAAAACGCAAGGGCATTTCACGCGCCTCACCCGGTTTGAATGTCTGTTGCGTAAAACAGAAACATTCGATCTTGTTGAAGTACTTGGCAGCCTGGCCTGGCACGATACTGGGTACCGCCTGAGCCACGATGGTCCTGTCGGTGAGATTCCGGGCATAAAACTTTGCCGTCCGAATTTCTCCCGGATGCACACTTACCGTATTTTCCATTGGTCTGAACTCCCAGTTCAGATCCTGGTTACGGCTGGCGGTGAATTGCACGGTCACCGAACGTCCCTCATCCACTTTGGTAATTTGTGCGACCTTGTTCTTCGCATCATAGTTACCTTCCTGGATCTCGACAAAACGTCCGTTGATACCAAATGCCTTACACAGCGCGGAGTACATCGGTGCCAATGCAAAACCAAAACCAAACATAGCGACCACCACCACCAGCAGGCGGCGTGTCGTTTTGTTATTCGCTATATTCTGTTGTTGTCCCTGCATAGTTTCCAACTGGAGTTGTTATCTACTCAAAACAAAAAAGCTGGCGACAAAAAAGCTGATGGCGACGGCAAACAGGATTGCCACCAGCCAGGGATTCGCGCGTCGTTTTTCTGTCATTTCCACTTGCTTCTCCAAACTTGTAAATTCTTTTAAAGCCATGGCCCCGCCACCGGGCGGGGCCACAAGCCATACTTACTTGACTTCAGGTGCTGTCTCAAAGGTGTGGTACGGGGCCGGTGAAGGAATAGTCCATTCCAGGCCTTCCGGATTGTCCCATACCTGAGCCGTCGCCTTCTCACCGCCACGGATACATTTGATAACAATGTACAGGAACAGCAGTTGCGACAGACCGAAGGCAAAACCACCGATCGATGACATGAAGTTGAATTCAGAGAACTGAATTGCATAGTCAGGGATACGACGCGGCATGCCGGCCAGACCCAGGAAGTGCTGCGGGAAGAACAGCACGTTGACCGAAATAGCCGACAGCCAGAAGTGCAGCTTGCCGAGTTTTTCGTCGTACATATGCCCGGTCCACTTCGGCAGCCAGTAATAAACACCGGCGATAATCGCGAACACCGCACCGGTCACCAGTACATAGTGGAAATGCGCCACTACGAAGTAGGTGTCATGGTACTGGAAATCGGCCGGGGCCACGCCCAGCATCAGACCGGTGAAGCCACCGATGGTGAACAGAAACACAAAGGCCACTGCCCACAGCATAGGGGTTTCAAAGGTCATGGAGCCTTTCCACATGGTGGCGGTCCAGTTGAAGACCTTCACCGCCGTCGGGACCGCGATCATGACGGTCGCATAGGTGAAGTAGAGCTCACCCGCTACCGGCATACCAACGGTAAACATATGGTGGGCCCAGACGATGAACGACAGGAAGGCAATCGCCGCGGTCGCATACACCATGGAGGCATAACCAAACAGTTGCTTGCGGGCAAAGGTCGGGATGATCTGCGACACAATACCGAAGGCCGGCAGGATCATGATGTATACCTCGGGATGACCGAAGAACCAGAACACGTGCTGGAACAATACAGGGTCACCACCACCGGCGGCATTGAAGAAGCTGGTGCCGAAGTTACGGTCGGTCAGCATCATGGTCACCGCACCGGCCAGAACCGGCATAACCGCGATCAGCAGGAAGGCGGTGATCAGCCAGGTCCAGACGAACAGCGGCATTTTCATCAGGGTCATGCCAGGGGCACGCATATTCAAAATGGTGGCGATGATATTGATCGCGCCCATGATGGATGAGAAGCCCAGCAGATGCACGGCAAAGATGAAGAAGTCCGTACTCTTCGGTGCAAAGGTGGTGGACAACGGTGCGTAGAACGTCCAGCCGAAGGCAGGACCGCCGCCTTCCATGAACAGGGTGGAGACCAGCATGGTCGCTGCGAAGGGCAGGATCCAGAAGCTCCAGTTATTCATACGCGGCAGGGCCATGTCCGGCGCGCCGATCATCATCGGCACCAGCCAGTTGGCGAAACCCACCATGGCGGGCATGACCGCACCGAATACCATGATCAGACCGTGCATGGTGGTCATGGTGTTAAAGAACAGCGGGTCGACCACCTGCATGCCGGGCTTGAGCAGCTCGGCGCGGATGACCATCGCCATGGCGCCACCAATCAGGAACATGGTGAAGGCAAACCACAGGTACAGGGTACCGATGTCTTTATGGTTGGTAGTAAATAACCAGCGCTTGATGCCGGTTGGTTTATCGTGATGTTCACTCATTTTAATAATCCTCCGCTGGCCTTAGCGTGAAATCTGTGAAGGTTGGACAACGTCGCCGGTGTTATTACCAAAGGCGTTACGTTCGAATGTCACAACCGCTGCGATATCGGCGGCACTCAACTGCGCCCCAAAGGCCTGCATGGCGGTGCCCTGCTTGCCCTTGACTACGATGTTGATGTGTCCATCGACCGGACCGGTAGCAATCTTGCTGCCAGCAATGGCCGGGAACACGCCGGGGATACCCTGACCATTGGCCTGGTGACAGGCTGCACAGGATGCGTTGTAGACTTCCTGACCGCGTTTCATCAGGTCTTCCTTGCTCCAGGTCTTACCGGCGCCGGCCGCAGCCGCAGCCGCCGCTGACTTCTGTTTGGCGACCCAGTCGTTATATTCATTCTCTGCAACGACCTGCACAACGATTGGCATGAAGCCATGGTCTTTACCGCACAATTCGGCGCATTGACCGCGATAGACGCCGGTCTTCTCGGCCTTGAACCAGCTTTCGTTGATGTAACCCGGGATGGCATCGCGCTTGATCGCCAGATCCGGCACCCACCAGGCGTGGATAACATCATTTGAGGTGGTCAGGATACGGACCTTCTTGTTGACCGGTACTACAACCGGATTATTCACATTCAACAGATAATGATCCACGCTGTGGGGATCCTTGCCGGAATTACGCTGACGCGCATCGTTACTGGCCTGATCCAGATTACTGAAGAAACGAACACCGTTATCGAGGTACTCGTATTCCCATTTCCACTGCCAGCCGGTCACCTTGATGGTCAGATCCGGGTTGCTGGTATCTTCAATCTTCAACAAGGTCTTGGTGGCAGGAACCGCAATGGCGACCAGAATAATAAATGGAATAATGGTCCAGATGAATTCGACCGTGGCGCTTTCATGGAAAGTCGCGGGCGTGACACCCTTGGATTTACGGTGATTGATCAGGGAGTAAATGATCACCCCGAAAACGCCGATACCAACCACAACGCAGATCCAGAACACCAGCATATGCAGGCTATATATATCCTTGCCTACTGCGGTGACACTTTGTGGCATATTGAGCTTGTAATCTGCAAAGACGGCCCCTGGTATCAATACCAGGGCCATGCAGAGTAAGCTGCCGAGCTTTTTCGTTATTTTACTTGCGGGCATACCTCTACCTCTCCGGTTAGGATTTTTATAAAGAAAACGGTTGTATATTCCATCACGCTTTATAGTTCTTCTTTTGTATGATCTATGTCATGGAAAGTGAAAATTGCGGATTGCTGATGCTAACGATCCCGGGTCAATCGTGCAATCAAAAAAACAGAATAGGCTTATAATAAAGAAATATAAAAGCAAGCTTTAATATTATTATTTAATAATATTCTTACTATTTATTTTTGTAATGTAATAGAGCCGATACAGGTGTAAATAGAATGGTTATTCGTCATTAACCACACAAGAAACATTTGATAATGCTC
>JAHEDB010000511.1 GCA_024641465.1 Chromatiales bacterium
TTCGTTTGTTGTATTTAATCAGGTAATTAAATAGTGAAAATTGGTACAGCAAAGTGGTTTGATGCCGCTAAAGATTCTGGATTCATTGCTCAACAAGTTTTGACCGCTGTGTCGGTAGCATACTGGTAATGGAGCGATGACAATAGGTGTGTATAACCCGGCTGGTTTTTGTCAATTGACGATATATCTGCTTATGGTGGATAGAATGTGGAAAATTGTCAGGCCAAAGAATAAGTTTTTTTATGTACGAAGATTGTGTAGGTGAATGAGGTCGCGATTATGGGGCGAAAGCCTGAAGTAAATGTGCCGTTCGATAAGCGATTATCGGAGCATAATGTAGGGATACGACTTGGACGGAAGTTGTTAAAGGCAACCGAACCCTTTGCTGTCGAATCGGTGGCCAGGAGCTGGTGGCATGTTGGCTCGACCTTCAGCCTGATGCTTGCGGCACTCGTTGGTGCCGGCCTGGCCCCGTGGTGGCCAGTGCAACTGGTCTTGTCGATTCTCGCGGCGCTGTTGATGGTGCGCGCCTTTATTACCTATCACGATTATATGCACCGGGCGATCCTCAGTCATTCACGTCTGGCCTGGTGGTTATTTCATATCTATGCGGCCTTTGCGCTCACGCCGCCCCGCTCCTGGGGTAAAAGTCACAACTATCACCACGGTCACGTTGGTACGATCAGTGCGGCGAGTGTCGGTGCCTTTCCGGTGATCACCACGCAGATGTGGCAGGCCGCCTCGCCCTGGCAACGGTTTGTGTATCGGTTTCAACGCCACCCGCTGGTGGTGTTGTTCGGGTATATCACCATCTTTGCCTACAGCATATGTCTGGAATCGCTGGTGCGTGACCCGATACGGCACTGGGATTCCGGGCTGGCCCTGCTGGGACATGCGGCACTGATTGCTGTGTTGTGGGTGTTTGGTGGTTTCGAAACGGTCCTGTTTGTCGTTTTTTTGCCGATGCTGATCGCCTCGGCCCTGGGTAGTTACCTGTTTTTTGCCCAACACAGTTTTGAAAGCATGCACCTCATTGCACCCAAGGACTGGACCTTTACCCGTGCTGCACTGGAGTCGTCGAGTTATATGCGCCTCAATCGGCCGATGCGCTGGTTTACCGGTAACATCGGTTATCACCATATTCATCACCTCAATGTGCGTATCCCGTTCTATCGTCTGCCCGAGGCCATGGCCGCCATTCCTGAATTGCAGTCACCGTCGATTACTACCCTGAGGCTGCGGGATATTATCAGCTGCTTCAAATCAAGTCTGTGGGACACGGATAAACAACGCATGGTGTCCTATCGCGAAGCCGCTGCGCTGGCCTGATGGTGTAAACGGCTGGGGAAGGGATTCCTTGTCTGTTACTGTTTCTAAATCGCCATTGGGTTAACCTCCTGTCCCTGACACAACTCGCAGTCCTTGCAGAGATTCGGCATAATCTGCATTCAACCCCTACCTGTCGCCTGGCCACCGATGAATAGCCATCTCCACCAACTCGATACCTTCCTGATTGAAACCGCCTGGTTGTGGCATGAACAACCATTTAAGGTGTCGCGCCCGGCCTGGTGTGAGCGACTACCGGAACTGACCCAAACCCTGCTGGCCCTGGACGATGCGCAGCTTGGGCAACTGGAGCGGGATCAGCAGGCCTTGCGCGATTTGTTGCTTCCCTATATTCCAACACTACAAAACCTTGCCGGACTCTGCCGGTTACCTCCATCGGAATCACCGCCGGCGAAATTGAGCGAGGCCCGTTTTGGCTGGGAGGTGCCTGGGCGCAAGCAACGGCAGATCGAGGCATTTAGTCAGGTGATAAGCCCTGCCCGATTACCCGTGCTGGAGTGGTGTGGGGGTAAGGGGCACCTCGGACGCAGCCTGGGCCTGTTGTGGCAGCAACCGGTAGAAACGGTGGAGTGGGATGCGACCCTGTGTGAGGAGGGGCGGCGCCTGTCGGCACGGGTCGGGGTGGAGCAGGTCTTTTATACCGAGGATGCGCTGGATGAGGCGACGGTGTTGCGTACCCGAGGCAGGCATGTGGTGGCCTTGCATGCCTGTGGTGATCTGCACCGGCAACTGGTGCACGCGGCCGGTTCACACAAGCTTGTCGCTCTGGACTTCTCTCCCTGTTGTTATCACCTGGGGCGTTCGGATCATTACCGGCCGTTTAACAAAGCACTGAACTTACAACTCAGCCGGGATGATCTGCGCCTGGCCGTGACCAATAGCGATACCGCCCCGGCGGCACAGCTTGAATTACGCGACCGGGAGATGGCCTGGAAGCTGGGCTTTGATCATTTGCGTCGGCAACTG
>JAHEDB010000077.1 GCA_024641465.1 Chromatiales bacterium
GTACGCCGGGCAGCTCGCTCATGATCCGTTCCAGCGGCTCGGTAACCAGACTGGTGACCTGCTCGGCGGAGGCGCCGGGATATTGCACAAAGACATCCACCATCGGGACGGAGATCTTCGGATCTTCCTGACGCGGGGTAAACATCAGTCCAAGCAGACCAATGGCCAGGAAGGCCATCATCAGCAAAGGTGTCACCGGTGAATTGATGAACTGACGCGCGGTCCGCCCGGCGATGCCCAGCTCGGTCGGCAGTGCTTCAGGCTTATCCTGATCGTGTGTATCACTCATGCTTACTACTCGAAGACCAATTCAGTTATGTATCGTTTTCAACAGGCCGTTTACGGCCGTGCCTTTGTCGCCTGGGAAGACCAGTCCGAGGTCATACCCAGCGGTGGCGTGGCGTGGATCCGTTCACCGACACGAATCCCCGACAGCACCGTCACGCCATTGCCACCGACCTTCTCACCGAGGCGGATCAGGCGTAACTCGACGCGGTTCTGATAATTCTGGACAAACACCGCCGGCAGACTGCCGCGCCAGACGATGGCGCTGTCGGGGATCACCGGCAGTTCCTGTACCGGTGCATCGACATCGGGGATCATCACCTCGGCATACATGCCGGGGCCGCCGGGCGCATTGCTGGGCAGGTCAAATTTGACCGTGACGGTATGACGCTGGGGGTCGGCCATGGGAAAGATCTGCGCGACCCTGGCGTTGACCGGGGTGTTGCCGACATCGAGGATGGCGGGCACCACCATGTCCTGGCGCAGGCCGCGCATCAGGCGGGCCGGGACCTCGGCCTGGATCTGTAGATCGCGCACATCGGCATATTTCAACAGCGCCTGACCGGGCTGAACCGTATCACCCAGTTCAACCTGCTTTTTGATGATCACACCGGCAAACGGTGCGACCCCACGGCTGTCACGCAGACGGGCATCGACCTCCTGCACACGCGACAGGGCACCCATTTGATGGCTATAAGCCTGACCCATGCGGGTCCCGGAGGAATGCAGGTCGGCCTGCCGTTCCAGCCAAGGATTGCCGTAACCCATGCCGCTGCCGAAATTGCGGGTGAACATTTGATCGAACATGGAGGGCATGCCCATGCCCGGCATGCGATTGATATCGCGCGATTGTGGCGCCCACATCTCCTTGTTGTACTGTACCTGGGCATCGCTCAGGGCCGCCGACTGACCACCCAGATCTGCCATCGCCTGTTGCCGTTTGGCCACCAGGGCTGCATCGTCGATGGCCAACAACAGGTCACCTTCCTCGAACCAGTCGCCTTCGGCCCCGGCGAGGAATTCCACCCGGCCCGGCATTTGCGCGGTCAGCGAGATCTCGCGATAGGGCACCACGGTGCCGCCGAGGATCACGGTCGCACCGGTACGCGCGGCCTCCACCGTAATCACCTGTGGCTGTTGCGCCGCCTGGTTATATTGGCTTGATGTTGAGGTCGGTGGTTGCCCATAGCCATAACCATAATTGGCGGCTTCGGCAACCGTCGTCAGCCCGCACAGGCTGACGCACACGAACAAACAGGTAATCAGTCGATTGCACATAGTTGTGGATACACGTTGTGTTGGGAGAGTTTCCGGAAAGGGTGTGCTGGCGGGATAAACGGCCCGGTACAAAAATACCGGGCACAGCTCCCCCCCAACGCCGGCTTGCCGGACACAGGCCACGGTTTAAACCTGGCCCATGACGGAAAAGCTCTTGATAAAGGGCCCCGCCATACGGGGGTCCTTGACCATGGCGCTATAGTCACCTTTGATAAATTTGAGTTTGCGGGAGGTATAGGCCATGCCCAGGCCCATCATACCGGGGGGGCTGCTCATCCATTTTTGCCAGCTGTCGGGACTGGCGCGAAGATCCCAGTTGAGGGCTTCTCCATTATAGGTACCGGCGGCGGTTGCCTTGCCGTTTTCAATCGCGATAACACCCTTGGGAGCCGCATCGCCATCAAAGCCGTAACCGATCACGGAATTGAAGCCAATCTTGGCCAGCTCATCGGATAATCCCGGCTCGCTGTTCCAACGCTGCATGAATTGATTCATCCACTCTGCCGAAAAATATTCAGCCATAACACACCCCTGTTTCTTGTTTTATTAAAAACTTATTTACCTAAACAGAGAGCAAGGTACGTGCCACAACTTAACTTATTGATATTCTGTTAATTATTTTTAGGGCGTTGCAGTGGCTTTTTCCGCAACAACGCCATAACAAGTGTTAAGCCGTTGATTAATAACTGTTATAAAAAATCATAATGATGCAACGTGTTGTGCAACATGACTGAAAGTGCAACACTGCTCACATGTGTTGCAAGGGGAAATAAAAGTGAAACAGTCAAACAATCTTGTTCCCATGCTGGAGGCGGTGATCCGTTATATAGATGAAGGCGTCATCATCGCCAATCGTAACGGCAAAGTGATCTACCAGAACCCGGCGGCAGGATTACATCTCAACCTCCCCAAAAATAAAACGCTGCAACACATCAATGAGATGGGGAATTTCAATTTTCAGCGCGCGCTGGTCAAGGCCGCCATCGATGCCGGTGAAGTCGATGCCGCCGGACAACCGAGCGGCAAGTTTGTCCGCTTTGAACAACAACTGCGTTTTGATGACGGTGATCGCTATCTGGAGTTTTACTCCGGTCTGGAGGATTGCGCCGGCACCGGTGACAAGGCGCGCCTGATCCTGATCCGCGACCGCACCGAGCAACGTCGCCTGGAGGCCGCCTACAAAACGCGTCCCACTAACTTCGAGACCAATGATCCGCACATGCTTGAGATCCTCGAACGCCTGCAACAGATTGCACCCACCAATGCCTCGGTCCTGTTGCAAGGAGAATCAGGCACGGGCAAGACACTGTTAGGGCGCATTATTCACCGTCAAAGTACCCGTACCCAACACCCTTTTGTGGAGATCAACTGCGCCGCAATCCCCGATTCACTCATCGAATCCGAACTGTTCGGTCACATCAAGGGGGCCTTTACCGGCGCCAGCCAGGATCGTGCCGGACGTTTTCAGGCCGCTCACAATGGGACGCTATTCCTGGATGAAGTCAGCGAGATCCCGCTACACCTGCAGGCCAAGCTGTTACGCGCCATTCAGGAACAGGAGTTTGAGATGGTCGGCTCCGATAAATCGGTCAAGGTCGATGTGCGTATCATCGCCGCCTCCAATCGCAACCTGCGCGACATGGTCGACAGCGGCCAATTCCGCGCCGACCTCTATTATCGGCTGGCTGTTATTCCGATCACCGTTCCGAGTCTGCACGAACGCCCCGGCGACATCCCCATACTGGCCCACTTCTTTCAGCGCCGCCTGGTGGACCGGGGTTATACCGCCGGGATCGAATGGCACGTCGATGCGATGCGCATGCTGATGAATTACCCCTGGCCCGGTAACGTGCGGGAGCTGGAGAATGCAGTGGAGCACGGAATTATCTGTGCCGAAAATAATCAGGTCGTCACCGATTCGCTGCCACAGGACGTGTTTAGCTACAGCTATCAAAGTCATGGCCAGACCGACGAGGAAGATTCAAACGTAAACGAAATGCTCGGCCTGCGAAACTCCATCCTCGATGCCCTGAAGCGGGCCAATGGCAGCAAGGCAATGGCGGCCAATATCCTCGGCATTGACCGCACGACCCTGTGGCGCCGCATGCAACGACTCGGCCTGCACTAAACCGGTCACTCAAAAAATCCAGCACACAAAAACAAACGGCCCCCGATGATCGGGGGCCGTGTTTATTATCACCGTTGCGGCCGGATCAGCAGACGGGCTTATTACAACCATTCACCCGGCACAGGGTAAACAGCACAAGCCCTACCAGTGCGATGGCAGCTATCCCGACAATCGTCAAAAGGTCAAAAGTGAACATCGCGTTAAACTCCATAAATAATAAGAGGGAATGTCGCCCTCCGGGTTAATAATCATTTTAGTAATTACTAATTTACTATCAAGCTACTTCGGCCTTTTCGACACAATCCTTTAGCTTATTTCCAACATCCATATCCACCAGTGACTTTCTCACCCGACTTTACCGGCAGGGCTATGCAGCGTCTCTCACAACACCCTCAGTAAGCGTGGCAATAACTGTCAGTCACCCATCACGTCCCGCAAAAACTTGCCTTTCAGTCAGTGAAGCAAGTCACCGCTAAAAATATTAATTTAAGAAAAGAGTCCGCCTGTCGATACCCAATACCAATATGGGTGCCTTCAGAACAATAAGCGCAACAACTATGCGGTATAGCTTCACTTTCTCGATAAAAAGACTGATCGCGGCAGGCCTGATAACGACAGCGATGTCGGTTAGCGCCGGACAAATCCGCGAAGTACCCGCATTCGACCTGCCAGACACGTCCATCGCCACTTACGATCAATTTGGTCCGGTGATTTATTACAATCCACTCGCCTTACAGCGACTGGGTCCACAAGTATCAAAGTTTGTCAGGGCGCATGAATATGCCCATCACATTCTGCACCACATACAGCGCGGAGATATGGCCGGTTGGCAAACAAACACTGCCCAGACGCGGCGCTCATTTGAACTGGAAGCGGATTGTTATGCGGCAAAAAATGTCTCGCGCGCCGTCGCCCAGGCCGCAGCCGACAGCTTTTCCCAGACGCAGGGTGTAGAACGCCCCGATGCACAACACCCCACCGGCAACGAACGCGCAACCGTCATCAAACAATGCGCCGGAATTGCCTTATAGATATCTACTACCACTCGTTAAAACTGCCACAAAAAAACCCGGCCTGAGCCGGGTTTTTGTTTTTCATGCCTTGGGGGTACTACACAGCCTGAGGCAGGCCAAGCTGCTGGCCACTACCGGCCCAGCCCATCAGGCCGCCGCGCAGGTTATAGATATTTTCATAACCGTTCTGGGCGAGGAACATGCAGGCCTGGGCGGAGCGGGCACCGCTGCGGCAGACCAGTATCACGGGCTTGTCCTGTTTAATGTCCTGAATACGCAAGGGAATGGTGTGCATGGGCATCAATTCCGCGCCGGGGACGGTGCCACTGGCGATTTCAGCAGGTTGACGAATATCCACAACCTGAATATCAGCCTTCTGGCCCAGTAACTCGGCCAATTTTGGGGCTTCAATCTCCTTGATACTTGAAAACATACTTGGCTCCTGTGCATTTTAGTCAGTTATAGCAGTATATTAGCTTTTTCTAATATTTCAAGGCCCGGTCATTATTTTCAATATCCCTGTGCAACGTCGGTTAATTGCCTTGTCTATACTTTTATCAAGTCGCGGCTTTGACGGGTATTAAAGGTATATCCGGAAGCGGCCGAAAAGATCTTTAAGCCCGCATCTGGCCTCCTGCAAAATCCGGGTCAACTGCATACGAAAATCACACCTGTCGGAGGCCGTTTTGAGTCAAATCAATACCACTAGCACTAAAACCAATGCCCATGAAGAATTGCTCGCCGTGATCAATCTGCTGGCCGGCGCCGCCCAGGCCGGCGCCAAGGGGATCCTCGCCCAGGCCGCGTTTAATGTCATGAAGGCCTCCGAGGCCGTGGCCAAGGCCAAGGGCCTGTCCCTCGCGCCGAATATTCAGGAAGCCGCAAAGAACGTCCTCAATGAGGCCCAGTCAACCTTGCTGGATGCCTCGCAGATACCGGGGGCGATGGATGAGGCCAGACAGGATATTCTTGCGGCCAAACAGAAGCCGTATGAGATAGCGGAAAAACTCTAAGAACAGGCTTATTTCTGCCCGGTGATGGCCTTCGGGTCGAGTTTGCCCTTCAGCATGTCGAGCAATTCCTGTGACATGCTCTTGAGCCTTTTCAGGTCGATATTCTCACTGGTGGTAATACTCTTCACCGTCTTGGGGCTGATCATCACCCGCCACAGGTCCAGCTCATCGACATGCAGATAAAAGGCCCGCAGGGCCTCAATCTCATCGGCACTAAAATCAGCGGGCAACTCGTTACCGGTAAACATTTTTTCCAGGAATAATTTCAGCGCCTTTAACTGGTCATCCAACTGGTGGAATTTGCCGAGGGAGCTCTTTTCCACGGCCATTGAACCGGTGTACCAGTTGGTAATCGGTGTAAGTAGGACTTTTAATCGTTCTTTCATCTTGTATTTTAATACTCTGTTTTAATTATCAGCGTCGTGCCGTTCAAAAACCAAATCCCACACCCCGTGCCCGAGGCGTTTACCTCGCGCCTCAAATTTAGTTAGCGGCCGATATTCCGGTCGCATGACAAAAGTGCCATCACTGGATGTGTTGGTAAAACCCGGTGCAGAATTCATCACGGCTAACATATGCATAGCATAGTCTTGCCAATCCGTCGCCATGTGGAATAACCCACCCATTTTTAACTTCTGACGCAACAGAGCCACAAAGTCCGCCTGGATTAAGCGTCGTTTGTGGTGGCGTTTTTTGTGCCAGGGGTCAGGAAAAAACAAAAACACCTTGTCCAGCGAGGCATCGGCCAACATGGTTTTCAGTACCTCTACTACATCGGCACAAATTACACGGACATTAGTCAGGGACTGTTGTTCAACACGCTGTAGCAGGCTGCCGACACCGGGACGATGCACCTCGATACCGATGAAATCGACCTCGGGGCGGGCGGCGGCCATCTCCGCCAGGGCCTGGCCATCGCCAAAGCCGATCTCCAGATAGCGCGGCGCCTGACGGCCGAACAGAGTGTTGAGATCCAGCGGCAGACCATCAAACTCGAGCATGTATTTGGGGCCCAGGGTATCGAGGGCCTTTTGCTGGCCGCTGGTCAGGCGGCCTTCACGGCGCACGAAGCTGCGGATGTGTCGCCACTTACTCTGGTCGATCATGGGATGGATCCGCTAGCGTCAGGGCGTGTTCAGGCGATGGCGCCTTCCAGAGGAGACGAGGCGCTGGCGTAACGCCGGCGCGGCATGCGCCCGGCGAGGAAGGCCTCGCGACCGGCCTCGATGGCCTTTTTCATGGCCGAGGCCATCAGCACGGGATTACGGGCCGCGGCGATGGCGGTATTCATCAGCACCCCGGCACAACCCAGCTCCATGGCCACGGCCGCATCAGAGGCCGTGCCCACCCCGGCATCGACCAGCACCGGCACCTTCAATTCCTCGATGATGAACTGGATGTTATAGGGATTGCGGATCCCCAGACCCGAGCCAATCGGCGCCGCCAGGGGCATCACCGCCACGCAGCCCATGGCCTCCAACTCGCGGGCGATGATCAGATCGTCGGTGGTGTAAACCATGACCTTGAAGCCGTCCTTGATAAGGATTTCCGCCGCCTTGAGGGTCTGACGCACGTCAGGAAACAGGGTCTTCTCATCCCCCAGCACTTCCAGTTTTACCAGGTCGTGACCGTCCAGCAGTTCACGGGCCAGGCGACAGGTGCGCACCGCATCTTCAGCGGTGTAACAACCCGCGGTATTGGGCAGGATGGTGTATTTGTTCGGCGGCAGGGCGTCGAGCAGATTGGGCTCGTCCGGGTTCTGGCCGATGTTAGAGCGACGCACCGCGACGGTGACGATCTCGGCGCCACTGGCCTCGGTGGCCAGACGGGTCTCTTCCAGGTCGCGGTATTTACCGCTGCCCACCAGCAGACGTGAACGGTATGCCTTACCCGCAATTACCAGCGGCGTGTCATCAAATGCGATCTGTGTCATGGAGTTTCCTGCTATGAATTATCCGGTTTGACCCGGATCGGGTCTAAACGGTGACTGAGTCGAAGGGCTGAAGTATACCCGAAATATTGCCGAGTCTTAACCGCCGCCAACGGCATGGACGATCTCAACCCGGTCGCCGGCGCTCAGGGCATGCGCGGCGTAGGCACTACGGGGCACGATATCGAGGTTGATCTCCATGGCGATGCGACGCCCCGCCAGGCCCATTTGCTCGATCAGCTGGGCAGCGGTGAGACCTTCGGGTACGATTTGGGTTTGACCATTGATAATGATTTCCATGCCGCTAGCCTACGAAGGAACGGCCAACAGGTCAATTGCTATCCGGGGCAAGATGCACCAGAATAACCCGATAATACTACATGGAGAAAGGGGGAATTATGAAGGAAACCGTCAAGCTCAATATCGATACCACCACGGCCAGCACCCTGGACGACCTGTTCCGGCAAAGGGTCGCTCTGACACCCGACAGCATCGCCTACCGCAATTACGACAAAACCACCAAACAGTGGCGCGACTATACCTGGCAGGACATGGCCGACTACGTCTCGCGCTGGCAGGCCGCCCTACAGACGCTCGATCTTGCCGAGGGTGAGCGAGTCGCGATGATGCTCAAGAACAGCCCGGACTGGGTCGCCGTCGACCTGGCCGTAATTCCAATTGGTCCTACCCCCCTGCTGCCCGCCTTGTATCAATTGTCCAGGCAACCTCAGCAGTAGATATTGGTAGGTCCGCTCATACACCCACATGGGGTTCTGAG
>JAHEDB010000512.1 GCA_024641465.1 Chromatiales bacterium
GGCGATGGCATCGGGCTTATTGTCTTCGACACCGATCAGACAACGGCTGGCGTGCACCGCGTGGCGCATGATGTTGAGGCCGTCGAGGATATCGCGTGGTCGCTGTTGCATGAGCAGGGCGTCGCAGCTGATCCACGGTTCGCACTCGGCGCCGTTCAGGATCAGGGTATCGACTACCTTGCCCTGACCCGGTTGCAGTTTTAGATAGGAGGGAAAACCCGCCCCACCGAGACCGACGATACCGGCGTTGCGGATCAACGTGCGCAGTTGTTCCGGGTCGAGCAGGTGAAATTGACTATTCCCCTGCGGAGTCGCCGCCCACTCATCCCGGCCATCGGTATCGATAACGATACAGGGGCCTGGCAGTCCTGAGGGATGGGGAATTGGGCGATCTTCAATGGCGCTGATGGTACCGGAAGTCGGCGCATGCACGGGTGCTGACACCGTGGCCTGCATCTCGGCGATCAGTTGACCTTTTTTGACCTGCTCACCGACCTTGACCACCGCAATGGCCGGCGCGCCGATGTGTTGTTGCAGGGGGATGATCAATTGTGGCGGGATCGCGGCCTTTGTCACAGGCTCGCGCATGGCGACCTGTTTGTGACCCGCTAGTTTCAGGCCACCGTGAAAACGCCATAGCTTGCGTGCCGTCATGCCGATTCCTCTTTCTGATCAGCAAGTTCAGGTACCGGCCATTTCCAGCCCTTGAGGCCGGTCTCGAGGGGCACGATGTGAATACAGTCCACCGGACAGGGCGGGATACACAGGTTACAACCGGTGCATTCACTTTTGATGATGGTGTGCATCTGCTTTGCCGCGCCGAGGATGGCATCCACTGGGCAGGCCTGGATACACAGGGTGCAACCGATGCAGACCTGTTCATCGATCACCACCACGGTCTTTTCCGGTTTGGCCTCGCCATGTTCGGCATTGAGGGGTTTGGGGTCGCGGCCGAGCAGATCGGCCAGCGCCACGATCACGGTCTGGCCGCCGGGTGGGCATTGATTGATGTCGGCCTCACCGTTGGCGATGGCCTCGGCGTAGGGGCGGCAACCGGCGTAGGTGCACTGACCGCACTGGGTCTGCGGCAAAATGGCATCGATCTGATCGACTACCGGGTCACCCTCGACCTTGAAACGCACGGCGGCGAAGCCGAGTAACAGGCCAAAGATCGCGGACAGGATGGTCAGGACAAGGATCGCTTCCAGCATGTCAGCCCTTCACCAGCCCGGCAAATCCCATGAAGGCGATAGACATCAGCCCGGCGGTGACCAGGGCGATGGACGGCCCCCGGAAGGGCTCCGGTACATCCGCCACGGTGATGCGCTCGCGCATGGCGGCGAACAGGATCAATACCATGGAAAAGCCCAGCGAGGCACCGAAGCCATACAGGGTGGATTCGATAAAGCCGTGTTTGCTCTGCACGTTCAGCAGCGCCACGCCCAGCACCGCACAGTTGGTGGTGATCAGCGGCAGGAAGATCCCCAGCACCTGATACAGCAAGGGGCTGGTCTTGTGGACGATCATCTCGGTCAACTGCACCACCGCGGCGATCACCAGGATGAAGGTGATGGTGCGCAGGTATTCGAGGCCGAAGGGGGCGAGCAGGTATTCATTGGCGAGATAACTGCAAATCGATGACATGGTCAGCACGAAGGTGGTGGCCAGGGCCATGCCCATAGCGGTCTCGAGTTTGCGTGACACGCCGAGGAAGGGGCAGAGGCCAAGGAACTTCACCAGCACAAAATTGTTTACCAGGATAGTGCTGACAAGAATCAGGGCGTAATCAGTCATAGTGTGAGTTGAGCCAGGTTGGTCATACGGTTAGCTATAACGATATTATGCCCAATAACATTAATCCAGTGATTTGGATCAAAAACATGCGGCTAACCCTGCGCCCGGCGTGGTTGTTGCGTGAACCTGTTATGCCTGTATTACAGGGGCCGATCCGGGTTTCGAGTCACGAGTCACGAGGATAACGACTTATAGGCTAAAGACAAAACCCACTGTTTGCTTGGGAATTGCAGTGTAGTCAGTTTTTCCTCAAGCCTTATCACTCGTCACTCGTTATTTCACCCGCATACCCGGTAGAGCCCCGTCATCGGGGTGCAACACAAACAGGTCTTTGCCACCGGGACCGGCGGCCAGCACCATGCCTTCTGACATACCAAAACGCATTTTGCGTGGTGCGAGATTGGCGACCATCACCGTCAGTTTGCCTTCCAGGTCCTCAGGCGCATAGGCCGATTTGATACCGGCGAAGACATTGCGTGTCTCACCGCCGATGTCGAGGGTCAACTGTAATAAC
>JAHEDB010000513.1 GCA_024641465.1 Chromatiales bacterium
CTCGTGTTCGGTAATGGAGCAGAAGGTACAGCCGCCGAAACAGCCGCGCATGATGTTGACCGAAAAACGGATCATCTCATAGGCCGGGATATTGGCCTCGCCGTAGGCGCGGTGCGGCCGTCGTTGATACGGCAGCTCAAACACCCCGTCCAGCTCTTTGGTGGTCAGCGGGATCGGCGGCGGATTGATCCACACCTCACGCTGGCCGTGGCGCTGCACCAGGGGCCGGGCGTTACCGGGATTGGTCTCCAGGTGCAGGATGCGCGAGGCATGGGCATACAGCACCGGATCACTCTTCACCTCCTCATAGGCGGGCAGGCGGATATAACTGTGTGAGCGCTCACTGCGCGGGATGTCCTTTTGAAAGCGCACCACGGTGGGACCCTCGGCCTTGGCGGGCGTCTCACACACGGGTGATGCCATGGCATAGGGATCGACCGGCGGTGTGATCTCGCCCGGGGTGTCGACATGGGTGGAATCGATCTCATACCAGCCGGCCGGTAAGTGCCTGCACACATAGGCCGTGCCACGGATATCGGTCAGCTCACCGACCGCCGCCCCGGCCGCCAGGCGATGCGCAATCTCCACCACCTGCCGCTCGGCATTGCCGTACACCAGCATGTCGGCCTTGCTATCCAGCAGGCAGGAATGGCGCACCTTGTCCGACCAGTAATCGAAGTGGGCGATGCGCCGCAGGCTGGCCTCGATGCCGCCTATTATAATAGGAGTGCCCTTGTAGGCCTCGCGGCAGCGCTGGGCATAGACATTCACCGAGTGATCGGGGCGGCGACCGCCCTCGCCGTTCGGGGTATAGGCGTCGTTGGAGCGGATCTTGCGGTCCGCCGTGTAACGATTCACCATGGAATCCATATTGCCCGCCGTCACCCCGAAAAACAGATTGGGTTTGCCGAGCCGCTGAAAATCCGTCGCCGAGGTCCAGTCGGGCTGGGCGATGATCCCGACCCGAAAGCCCTGCGCCTCCAGCACCCGACCGATCACCGCCATGCCGAAACTTGGGTGGTCGACATAGGCGTCGCCGGTCACCAGCACGATATCGCAACTGTCCCAGCCCAGTTCATTCATCTCCGCCAGCGACATGGGCAGGAACGGCGCACGGCCGAACTTGTGGGCCCAGTGCTTGCGGTAGGAAAAGATGTCGGGGGCTGAGTGCATAAAAATCGGGAAGACCGCGTGAGTTCGAGGGGATTTGCTATAGCTGATGCTGAACGATTATAGCACCAAGCAGTTGGTGGAATACGCGGAATTGTGGGGAATATGGCCAACTACCATGCCCGTTGATATCTGTATTTTTCACCACGAAGTCGCGAAGACACGATGAAATACCGTTAATTTATTTTACTTCGTGTCTTCGCGACTTCGTGGTGATAAATTCATTCCAGACTACATTAAATGTCCCGTACACAACTATCTTGCAATCCACGGTTTAACTCACGGGTGTATAAGCAGGAAAGTGTTTTATCAGAAAGGCCTCAACACCGTTTATATAAAATCGGCCGCTATAAAGAAAACCGCCGTTGTGATCGCCGCGTATCGGTAAAAATGTTTTCGGTTCCTGGGCTGCTGAGAAGACCTGTTCACCCTGCGCAAAGGGAATAACCTCGTCATCCCGACTATGGACGACCAGCAGCGGTGAATGGATATTTTGCACATGCGCCACATTGTTTAACTGATAACGTACCAACAGTCGTACCGGTAAAAACGGATACAGCCTCGCGCCCATATCCGGCACCGAGCTGAAAGCCGATTCGAGGATCACACCACCGGGTTTCACCTGAGTCGCCAGTTGCGAGGCAATGGCCGCGCCAAGGGATCGACCAAAGATAACGATATTTTCAGCCGCAATACCCCTGGTGCCCGTCAACACCTGCCACATGGCATACACATCCGCATAAAAACCCCGTTCGGAGATCCGACCCGTGCTCTGACCGTAGCCGCGATAATCAAAGATCAATACATTCAGGCCAAGTGAGTTGAACAGGGCGATAGATTCCAGGCGGTGGGAAATGTTGCCGGCATTGCCGTGACAAAACAACAGGGTGAGCCTTGCGCCTTCAGCCGGGATGAACCAGCCATGGATCGTCTCGCCATCAGTGGTTTTGGTCGTTACATCCTCATAGGCCAGATTGACGTCCCGCGGTGTCGCCTCCAGTTGTCGCCCGGGCATATCGGGAAAAAAGATCGCCCGCTCCTGTTTGATATAGAGCAAGACACTGACCGCCAGGTAGGCAAGCAGGGCAAGCGCCAATAAAGCCCAGATAAATTTCATAAACCCC
>JAHEDB010000514.1 GCA_024641465.1 Chromatiales bacterium
TGAACGGCCTTTCCATCAGGCAGTTGCAATGCCATCACATCGGGCCGGTTGATCTCGATGTGGCCGCCGGTGAGTGTGTTACCTTTGCCGGACCCTCCGGTGCGGGTAAATCACTTTTATTGCGCGCCATCATTGATCTGATCCCCAATAGCGGTGACATCCGTTTTGATCATCAGGACCGTGGCCAAATGCGCGCCAGCGAGTGGCGCAAGCAGGTGGGTCTGTTACCGGCCGAGAGTTTCTGGTGGGAACAACGGGTCGGTGAACATTTTCCCGAATTGAATAAGCAACAGCTCGACTGGTTTGTGCAACTGGGGTTTGATAAAAAAGTATTGGACTGGGAACTGTCGCGCTGTTCGACCGGTGAGCGGCAACGTCTCGCCCTGCTGCGTCTGTTGTGTCACGGCCCGCGAGCGTTGTTGCTGGATGAACCAACCGCCAATCTGGATAAGGCCAGCGGCGAAATAGTGGAACAGATTATCCGAAGCTATATGCAGGAATGTCACTGTCCGGTGATCTGGGTCAGTCATGATCCGGAGCAAATCAAACGCATCGCCAGTCGCCATTATCAACTGCAACAGGATGGCCGGCTGCACGAGGTGGCGGCATGAATGTCATTCCTTTAAGTCTGATCGATCTGTCTGTGGCTGCCGGCTTGGTCGTGGCCCTGGCGGGTTTGTCGCTGGTCATGCAACTCGGTCTGGGTAAACGCATTCTGATTGCCGCGCTGCGCACCACGGTGCAATTGCTGTTGATCGGTCTGGTGCTCAAGGTCTTGTTCGATCGCGCCCACCCGGTGTGGGTGCTGTTACTGGCGACGGTGATGTTGAGTGTCGCCGGTTATGAAGTCATGGCCAGACAGAAACGCCGTTTCGGCGGCTGGTGGGGGTATGGTCTCGGCACCCTGTCGATGTTTGTCTCTTCCTTTACCATTGCCCTGTTCGTATTGATCGCCGTGATCAATGTCGAACCCTGGTACAAACCGCAGTATGCCATCCCCTTGCTCGGCATGCTGCTCGGCAACACCATGACCGGGGTGGCGCTGTCGCTGGATCGACTCACCAGCGGCGCCCATGAAAGGCGCGGCATCATCGAGGCGCAGTTGATGCTCGGCTACGAGTGGCGGCCGGCGATCGCGGGGATTGTACGTGAGTCGGTACGGGTGGGGCTGATGCCGATGATCAACTCCATGGCCGCCGCCGGTATCGTCAGCCTGCCGGGTATGATGACCGGGCAGATCCTCGGTGGCAGTCCGCCGATGGAGGCGGTAAAGTATCAGATATTGATCATGTTCATGATCGCCAGTGGCACCGGCTTCGCCAGCATGGCGGCCACCTGGCTGGGGGCCAGACACCTGTTCGATGAACGGCAACGGTTGCGGCTGGATCGACTAAAGGAAGGAAGGGGATAAGAAGAGAAGGACGTATGATGAAAACCGGCACACTCTATTTTGTCTGGGTAGTTTTGTTGTTTGTCTTACCGCACTCTTATATATATGCCGCCGGCATTTATAAATGGACCGATGCCGACGGCACGGTGCATTATGGTGAACAGCCCCCGGCGCAGGGCGCAAAGGAAGTTCATATCCGTCCCAGCGGTGCCGCCACTGAATCCCAGCCGGCGAGCCGACAGACGGACCACAAAGGGCAGCGTGATAAAATGATCCAGGCGCTGGAAGGAGATCGCCGGGCGCGGCAGGAGAAAAAACAGAAACAGCAGGAGGAACAGCAAAAGCTAAAGGCGCAATGTGCCCAGGCCAAAGACACCTTGCGGCAGTATCGAGATGCCGTGAGCCTCTACAAGCTGGATTCTCAGGGTAATCGACAAACCATGCCGGAGTCTGCCAAACGGCAGGAAACACAGCGCCTGGAGGCCGAGATCAAGAAGTGGTGTAAATAACGCAGATGAAAATTCTTTATGATGCCAATAATGGTATTGAAGCCAATCTGCTGAAAAGTATTCTCGAGCAGGAAGGTATCACGGTCTACATCAGCGGCGAATACCTGCAAGGTGGCATGGGTGAATTACCCGTCATGGGGCTGGTCAGTCTCATGGTGGCGGATGAGGATCTGGCTCGTGCAAAAAAGATCGTCCGCGATTGGGAAGGCGGGGCTTTTGCGTTAACAGAATAGACCGTCATCCTTACCAAGAAAATACCACAGAGGTCAGCCATGAAAAAACTCAAACATGAAGCCGAGCTGGTGAAAGAAGGCCTGCTGGCCGCGATGAAGTACGGTGAAGAACGGGGGGCGGTGATTTTTGAACCGGGCGATTCCGTCGATGAAC
>JAHEDB010000078.1:0-4483 GCA_024641465.1 Chromatiales bacterium
CCGACCCGGGTGTTCCACTGGTTACTGCTGGCCAGTTACGTGCTGGCCTGGATTACCTATGACGACAACCGCTTTCTGTATGTGCACGTCTTTGCCGGTTACACCTTTTTAGGTCTGTTGCTATTTCGCCTGGTGTGGGGCTTTATCGGTACCCACTACGCACGATTTCACAGCTTTGCCCATGACTGGTCTTCCGTAAGCGACTATCTCAAAGGTCTGCTCACCGGCCGGGCCATGCGCTATATCGGTCACAACCCGGCCGGTGGCGTGGCGATCTTTGCCATGCTGATCCTCGGCTTCATCGTTGGCGTTACCGGTATGCTGACCCTGGGCGGTGAAGAGGGGCACGGCCCGCTACGCGGTCTGATCAGTTTTGGTGTCGGCATCTACTCCCATACCATCCACGAAGTCCTCGCCTGGCTCATGCTTGCCCTGACCGTCGTGCATGTGCTGGGGGTATTTGTCGAGAGTCTCTGGCATCGGGAAAATCTGGTGTGGGCCATGCTGACTGGCCGTAAGGAGGCCGCCGCCGGTGCCCCCAGCATCCGCGGCCATCACTATCTTGGCGTCACCCTCAGCGCCGTGGTGATCGTCGCCGCACTGGTTTATTTTGATGGCTACCTCGAAGAAACCGCCGACAACCTTTACCAGCCCTACAAGGGGCCGGTGTTGCCCGACAACGCGACCTGGCGGGAAAACTGTAGCGAATGTCATTTCGCCTTTCACCCCAGTCTGTTACCGGCCCGCTCCTGGCAAAAGATCTTCGATACACAACACGAGCACTTTGGTGATGACCTGGCACTGGACGAAGATACCGTCGAGGAGCTGTTGCAATTCCATCTGGATAATTCCGCGGAAAAGGGCCAGACCGAACCCGCCCGACGGATCCTCTACGATACCCCTGCCGACGCCACACCGCTGCGCATCACCGAGACGGTGTACTGGAAACGCAAACACCGCAACATCAAAGACGTTTACTGGCATCACAAGAAGGTAAAGATCAAGGCCAATTGTGATGCCTGTCACCTGGATGCAAAGGAGGGGACCTATGAAGATTCCGACATGCGCCTGCCCACCCTGGAAAAATAAACAGGAAAAATTTTTCCGGTAGTCACGTATCGATACGAGAAACACCCGACTTTGCAAGCAGTAACTTTATTATTTATCAAGTACGCATTATTTTTGGAGAGGTAGCCATGCTCAAGACAATCACACTCACCGCCCTGACCCTGTTCTACAGCGGTCTGGCGCTGGCCCAGGATGAACCGCGCATCAACTACAAAGATATGTTTGGTGCACAGGCCATTGCCACGTCAGCGCAAGCCGATGTCCTGCAACTCAGTGCCGCCAAACCAGCGCAGAGTGGTGAATTCACCAAACTGCCCGCCGGCATCAAAGACAAACCGGCCTTTGAGGAAGACTGGTTGACGGCGAACAAGATCCACAAATACCTCGGCATCGGTTCCATCACCCTGGCGATCCTGGCGGCAATCGCACCCAAACCCACCCCGGACGACACCGACAAGGGCAGTCATAAAAAACTCGCCGAGGGCGCGGCGATATTGGGCGGCGCGGCGGTGGCCACCGGCGTGATGTTCCATCACGACGATATCTTTAACTACGGGATGTCCGACCCCGATAACCTACATGCCACTTATGCCACCCTCGGCGCCATCGGCTTTGCCATGGCGGTAGGCGCGGCGCCTGCCGATGAACACGTCGGTTACGGAATACTCGGCGCCGTACTGATGTCCATCGGCATCAAATACACCTGGTAAACATTACTCAACAGAGGACTCACTCCAATGAAAAAGACAATTTTGATTATCACCGCACTGTTCATCAGTCAGACCGCCCTCGCCCAATCGGCGCTCGATGAGGCCTTCAAGACCTTCTCGGAAAACGGCAAGCTCAAGTTTGACGCCAAGCGTGGCCAGACTCTGTGGACAACCAAGCACCCGGCCAAGGACGGCAAGGACCGCCAGTGCACAACCTGTCATGGCGAGGACCTGACCAAAAACGGCAAGCACGCCACCAGCGGCAAGACCATTAAGCCCATGGCGGCTTCGGTTAATCCGGAACGTTATACCAAGATGAAAGAGATCAACAAATGGTTCAAACGTAATTGCAAATGGACCGTCGGCCGGGAATGCACCAATCAGGAAAAGGGTGACATTCTCAAATATCTTTCCCAACAATGATCGAGAAGGTACCGACCATGAAAAACAGATCAGGTTTTCTCATCAGCGGCACGACCCTGTGCCTGGTGTTGTTGCTCGGCAATATTCCGCCAACGTACGCCGCACCGGAAAATCTCGCCTCCTGGCTCCTTACCCTGGAGCGACGCAAGGAAGTCAAACCGGTGACGGATACGAGCTATAACGAAGAATGCGGCTCATGCCACTTTGCCTATCAGCCCGGTCTGTTACCCGCGGCATCCTGGCAACAGCTCCTGACCCGTCAGGCGCTCGAAAAACACTTTGGTGAAAATGCCGAACTCGACGAACAGGTGCGCCTGCATATCCTGGCGATTGCGCTGGAGAACTCCGCCGACAAATCCTATTACAAACGATCGAAAAAGATCATGGTCTCCTTACAAAAGGATGAAGTCCCACTGCGTATCACCAAGGTGCGCTACTTTAAGGACAAGCACGAAGAGGTCTATGAAGAGGTGGTCAAGGCCAGCAAAAAGATCAAATCCATGAGCCTGTGTGATGAGTGCCATCAGAAGGCCAAACAGGGCATCTTTGACGACGATACCGTGGTCATACCCGACCATGGTCGCTGGACCTGGTAAGCACTCATAGCGATATTCCGCCTCACAAAAAAACTTCCAGGCCGGGAATAGACAGGGTTTATTCCCGGTTTTTTTTGGCTGTATGACAGGCGGAATCTGGCATATTGCGATAATATTAAGCAAGTCTGTAAAGTTAATATAACCACACGATAAAATGTCCGGTAATCAAACACGCTGCTTTGCGATCCGACGACTGTCGCCCTTTCAGGGCTGCCTGCAGGTTATCGAGGCACAGGCTGCACAGGCCTCCAGCAGTAACGGTATCGACTGGCGCGTCCAGGTTCGCACCCAGACCCCGCGTAGCCAGTGGGGCGAGGATCACACCCCGGCGGAGCAACAGGTCATCCTGTTCGGCTTCTGGTCATCAGAAGGGGGCTTCCATCGCGTGCCCCTGCCACCGCTGATCAGCTCCCACGAGATAGAGATCGCCGCACAACCGATCATCGATGTCTTGCTCGAACAGACGCGCAAAGTCCCCTTCCCGCAGCATGATCGGTGTGAACTCTGGCTGCTCGACGAATCGACATCAGCCCCCCTGGTCTTGATTGCCTCAGTCAGTGATCCACAACACCTGCCACACATCCGTCGCCCGGAATGGCAACCCACCCTGCGCAGCGACCACAGTTTTACCCGCACCTGGAGCAAAGACAAAACAGAGGCCCCCGCCTATGCCCCACGCGAGGCCCTCGCCGAATTAATCAGACACAGTGCCGGGCAAAATCCCGCCGCACAATGGTTTGAACGTCAGGCCGACGGCAGTGGCAAGGCCATCATCGGGATCGACTGCGACGATAAACTTCAGGGGCGTGTTCTGCCGAAACAGGAATTTCCCGAACTACTGATTCGTGAGTCATGGCCGGACGACGCCGCACAACAACTGATCAATGACTACATCGAATGGCAGGCCCCCTACCTGCTCACCCTGCCGACCCTCAGCCCCCTCACCCGCAAACGCATCGAACAACGGGCTTTCAAACAACCGTTCAAGGTGGAAGGCCAGTACAAACTCTGGCCGGAAGTGATCGATGAAGCGCGGCTCAGGGCGGCGCTGATCGAGGCGCAAATGCGGCGTAGTAATCCCGATGCCGGTGACAAACAATAAAAACCCTTTAACCACCAAGACGCCAAGGCACCAAGGCACCAAGAAAAACATTTAATCTGTGACGTGGCGAAAAAAATGAATTGCGTGAGGTTGTCTCGCCGTAGTGATTAGTTCGTTTGAGATGGTCGTTCTATAAATATCGTAAAAATTAATTCAAAATCTTTTCTTGGTGCCTTGGCGTCTTGGTGGTGAAAGAGATTTAGTCTTTCGCGTCATGTTCGACAAATGCCCCCACCACCGCGCACCAGGCCCTGGCCAGGTTACCCTCTGCTCATCCAGCACCGGTGGTTTTCCCATTCCCACGCGGTGTGCTTCTCGTTCCCACGCTCTGCGTGGCAATGCAGACCGGCGCTGTTGAATGATGTGTAGTCGCGGTGATGATGCGATCCATGTCGTGTTTAACTCAGGTATGCATTCCCACGCAGAGCGTGGGTACGAGATCGTCACCAACCAAAAACCCTTTAACCACCAAGACGCCAAGGCACCAAGAAAAACATTTAATCTGTGACGTGGCGAAAAAAATGAATTGCGTGAGGTTGTCTCGCCGTAGTGATTAGTTCGTTTGAGATGGTCGTTCTATAAAT
>JAHEDB010000078.1:4583-8313 GCA_024641465.1 Chromatiales bacterium
TCTTTCGCGTCATGTTCGACAAATGCCCCCACCACCGCGCACCAGGCCCTGGCCAGGTTACCCTCTGCTCATCCAGCACCGGTGGTTTTCCCATTCCCACGCGGTGTGCTTCTCGTTCCCAACCAGGCTTACCGCCGTATCGATCAAACCACCAAGACGCCAAGGCACCAAGAAAAACATTTAATCTGTGACGTGGCGAAAAAAATGAATTGCGTGAGGTTGTCTCGCCGTAGTGATTAGTTCGTTTGAGATGGTCGTTCTATAAATATCGTAAAAATTAATTCAAAAGCTTTTCTTGGTGCCTTGGCGTCTTGGTGGTGAAAGAGATTTAGTCTTTCGCGTCATGTTCGACAAACGCACCCACCACCGCGCACCAGGCCCTGGCCAGGTTATCCAGATTGTAACCACCGCCACCCATCGCAAGGAGCCGTCCCTCACAAAATTCATCCGCGAGCACACAGAGTCTTGCCGCGGCGTGGGCGTGGGCCTTTTCGGTGTAACGCAGGTGGGTGATCGGATCACCGTCCATACTATCGGCACCGCATTGCAACAGGATCAGTTCCGGTTTAGCGTCACGAATAAATGCCTCGACCTTGTCCCAGACGCGCATGAAGTCGTTGTCGTTAGCGCCCATGGGCATGGGAATATTCAGTTTGGTGCCGACGGCACTGCCCTTACCGGACTCGTGAGCAAAGCCGGTGCCGGGATAGAGATAGTGTCCATCCTCATGCAGATCGACAAACGCCAGGTCAGGGTCAGTTTCATAACTGTAGAAAACACCGTCAGCGTGATGGGCATCGATATCGACGTAGGCAATCTTGCGCACCTTGTATAAACGACGCGCCGCCTCGATTGCCACACCGCAGTCATTGAAGATACAAAACCCTTCCGCATGATCACGCCGGGCGTGATGCAGTCCGGCAATGGGGATAAAGGCCCGCGTGCAATTTCCCGTCATCACCTGCTCAAGCGCCTTGAGGGTGGTGCCGACCACGGTCGCAGCCACGTTGTACATGCCGACAAAGGCCGGGGTGTTGCCACCATCCAGATAACCGGCACCAATCTGAGACAGCATCATAACCTTGTCGATATATTCGGGGGTGTGAAACCACTCCAGTTGTTGCCGCTCACACTCTGCCGTTTCACACACAACAACCTTATCATGCAGGTGCTGACGCCGAAACTCTTTGACAAAGGCATCATACCGTTTTGGCCCAAACGGATGGCTGTTACCAAAATTGTAACGGGCCAGTTGCTCGCCGAGATAGACACAGATGTTATTGCTCATAGCGTTGCGCCACCAGTTTGGCCTCCGGGATACAGGTGTGGATCGCCGCAGCCAGCTCCAGGCCGATACCGTGGCGCTGTTTGTGCGAGACCCACAGCACGTTAAGCTTGAGATTCAGATCAGCAAACACCACCGACTCATGATATAGACCTAATAATGCTTCCAGCTTACGGATCACATCCTGGATTTTCCCACTGGGAAGGCCGTTGAGGCGCGGGATGATCATCATGAAATCCCCCAACAAGCATCCCTGTTCATCGTGTGTCGGCACACGCTGCCAGAGGGGTTCGGCGGGTGACAGGCGGAGCATCTTGTCCTGACGAGGCTGGCTGAGTTCCATGCGGAGTCTCCTACATCGTTTTATAGGGGAGTTAATCTATTATGGCATAGTGAACAATATATTTACCTGCGGATTTCACTCTCCCCGGCCCATCAAGCAGACCTTACACGTATGACTCAGGTCCTTTTTTCTAACGAATGGCATACGGCAATTATCCGACCGGCGGCCATGACAACCGGCAAGGTTTTGACACGTCAGCGGGTACTACCGGGTGATATTTGCCTATTTAACAGCCAACTGATCACCGTTTGTTCATTCTATTCGGCGTCATTAATGTAATAACATCAATAAACACCTGTTTGTGCTAATGGCATGTTAAATGCAAATAATTTAACTACCATATAAGTTGGTAAACCAGTGTTGTAGCCATAATCCTGATCGGGGAGAACGTGTATGAAAGATGTCGCTCTGCAATTGATAACAGTGGAACTGGAAAATGGTAAGCAAGGGGTATTCATCGGCGGACCGCTGATCACCGATGACTACAGTGAACGAGACAGTCAGGTGGACAGCGTCTGCTTTTCCGATATCCAGGAGGTCCCCGCCGACATGACCTTGCAAGAGTTGATCAATCTGGTGACACGCAAAAAACTGGGCGGCAGTAACACGCGATTACAGTAGCCTAAGGGCTAACACAAACCGGTGACAACACCCTGTCGTGTTGTCACCGTTAATTTGTAGCTTGCCGCATCATCCGGGCAAAGGCCTGTCTTACTTCAAAACCCCATTCCATCTGATATTTATTCCACCGATCATCCACCACAGCACACCGTCTGTCTGATTTCTGTCCACATGCTTTGACCTGCACAAAGAAAATCCTTATACAGAGAGCGACGATTTATATGGAGATAATGTCATGCACAGCAATCGTAAAGGGGAATCGTGCTACATACCCTATCGTACGGGTCGCTTCTTTATGGGCAACTCTAACTGGTATTTCACCACCCGCGAGAAACTGGACCACGGTCCCTTCCCGACCCGGGAAAAGGCCGAGCGGGAATGCAAAATCTATATCCGGATTTGCCTGTCCGTCGAAGAGCGACTCGGTCAGGGTGGTAACTTCATTCCCGCGCCACCGCGCAAATCGGTATAATTCTTCGTAATCCTTAATCCAGTTCCAGTGAGGCCGTTACCCCATGGTCGTAGATCAATTCGGCCGATTCCTTGCGCGCCTCGGCGCGGAAGTGATGTTCCCTCACCTCTGCATCAATAATATGCAATACCGTAATACCCTGTAACACCAGATAGTCGGCAATCAGCGAACGGTGACAAAACGCCGGCTCCCGCTCGGCGCAAAGAATGGCGCTGGTGGCGTGGCGGGTCAGATTGATCAGCTGTGTTGCGGCACGATCAAATTCAGGCGTGAGCATGTAGTCCGCAAAGCCGCGCATCTGCTCATCTTGCAGGGCCTTATGCGGGGAATCCTGCTGTACCCGGCGCAGACCACCCAGTTGCCGACCGGCCCAGTGATAGGTGATGTCGGCCTTATCCAGTGAATCGCGCAGCTCGGCCTGATTGAAATGTGGAAAGCGTGATGACACCGGTCGCGCCCGCGCATCCACCAGGATCTCGATCTCATTGACCTGTAGTAACTCCAGAAAATCGTCCAGCGCGCGATTGCTGTGCCCGATAGTATAAAGTGTGTGCGTTTGCATGCCTCGATTGTACCTCGATTCAAATCCAAACCACAGGACATAATTACCGGAAAAACCGCCGGGCCAGCTTGTAATGGTCGGGATAAACCTCATATCATCGAATCATCAGGCAATGAAGGTGAGAAAAACAACACCCGTATCACCTCTCTATCAAAAATAATTTCACATTATATAAAGGAGTATGTAAATGATTACTTATCTATACTGGCTGCTGGTAGTTGGCCTGATGGCCGTGGCGCTGTATGCCTTCGGTTATAAGATGCAAAACTGGAAGGCCGCCATGATCGGGGCTGCCGTGGTCCTGCTCACCGGCACCATCGCCTATTACTTTCACTTCGAACAGATCTTCGTCAAACGTTATGGCGGGGTGATGAGCGTCAGCGTCCCGGAAGGTCAAGTGCACCTCGCCGCCACCTGGAAAGATGACAATCTGTGGATCGAAAATTT
>JAHEDB010000515.1 GCA_024641465.1 Chromatiales bacterium
GTGGCCGAGGCCTTTATTCAGATGTTACGTCATGCGTTGGCCCAGCCGGGGCTGAAAACACCGGCCTGAATGGGTTAGCCGCACAGGCTTTGTGCCGGTGGACAGGGTGAATCGGATCGCCGCAATCGACAATAACCAGCCAATTGGCAGGAATTAATACTTGACAAAATCTGTCAGATATACTTAAATACCGATAAATTTACATGGGTATACAGGCCCGAGTAGTTGAGATTTTAATTAACAGAAGTGAGGTTTTTGATATGAGTCTTCCGGAACGCGACGGTGACGGTTATCTGCGGGATATGAGTGTATGGACCGAGGAAATTGGTAAGGCCATGGCCGAGGCAGATGGTTTTGTTATGGACGATGAAAAGTGGGAACAGATCCTGAAGGCCCGTGAATATTACGAGGAAAATAGCGCCGTTCCGCCGATTCGTAAGTTTGCCAAATACATCGGCGCCGACCAGAAAGAGATGTTCAAACAGTGGATGACCGGCCCGATGAAGCCGATCACCAAATACGGCGGACTGCCCAAGCCGACCGGTTGTGTGTAAACACAGACCCCGCCTTCGATAGCAAAAAGCCGCAGCAATGCGGCTTTTTTTTGCCCGGTACTTTTATTGAGTAAAGCGGCTAAAGACGGCTGTCGCTCGCGTCGTTATATATAGGTATTCCTATATCAAGGTATCGGCTGCGTTTACCCACCATGACTGACAAATTTTTACCCATTACCGGCATGTTCAGCGGCCTTGAAAACAACCCGCCGCAGGAACGGCACTGGCAGGCCGAAGGTCAGTTGCTGCGCGTGCTGGTCGGCAAGCTGCTTGAGCAGGATCAGTATCAGGCTCCGGTGCTGGTTAATAACCTGATGGTCTTGCACAAGGCCTTGTGCGAAGGTGTTGGCGTCGTGCAATTGCAGACGGTCCTGAATGATGTCTCTGCCGGGATCGTTGCGCATGAGGGCGTCGCAAACAAACAGGCCGGCGAAGATGCTCAGCACGGCCCCGGCAAGACCCTGGCGACCGAGCAACAGATTCAGATGATTTGCGATGTGTTTGTGGTCTTGCTCGATAATATAAATTTCCCGTCCCGCTACCTGACGCAGATCGATGAAATTAAATTGTTGATCAGTAAACCGGATACCTCGGGCGTGCAGTCAAATTTTCTGATGGGCATGACGAGCCTGGCCGAGGTGCTGGACGATATTTTTGATGCGGTCAAACAGGACCGGAAAAATGTCGAAAGCTATCTCAAACAACTCACCTCCGAGATAAAAAATCTTGACGAGGGAATTGTTGCCTCAAACCGCCTGCAAGCGGAAAAGCAACAGGCGGAAGACAGCATTAACACCCGGGTTGAAACCGCAGTGAAGGGGATAGAGACCAATCTTTCCACTATGGTGGATCTGACCGCGGTCAAGTCCAGCCTGCAAAAGTCGTTAGGCACGATACGTGTGCAGATGGACAACTTCAAACAGCAGGAGAGCCAGCGAAATCAGCGCGCCACGGAAGTAACAAATATGCTTGCCCGACGCCTGCGAAAAATGGAACAGGAATGCCAGGATCTTAAACAACAGGTGCTGGAAAAACATCAGCAAGTCCTGTCGGATTCGCTGACGGGGGTTCGCAATCGTCTGGCCTATGAAGAAGCGATTCGACACGAGGTGAAACGGTTTCGGCGCTATGCCAGACCGGTTTCTATTCTGTTGCTGGACCTGGATAATTTTAAAGAGTTTAACGATACCCATGGCGATGACGCCGGCGACAAGGCCCTGATTCTTGCCACCCGGATGCTGGCGAAGAACATCCGCAGCGTCGATTTCCTGGCCCGCTATGGCGGTGATCAATTCGTGATTATCTTCCCTGAATTGAACCTGAAGGACGCGAAGACCATCGCCGATAAAATATCCAGGGCGGTGGCGGGCAGCCAGCTGGAATATGACGGGGTGGGCCTTACGCTTACCATTTCGGGTGGAGTCGCACAGTTACACGCGGATGATACGGCCGAGAGCCTGCTGGAAAGGGCCGGCGCCGCGTTATCGACCGCCAAGGAACGGGGCCGCAATCGCTGCGAGGCGAAGCCGCATTAATGGCTGCAAATATGTTTGAGCTTGTAGTGATGGGTTAAACGATAAAAACGGCGTATTTCATTATAAAGCCGCTGCTCATCCTGCTGCCCCATAAACAGGGCTAAGAGTTTTTCGCAATATCGATAGGCATACTGGTTAGCCATGGAGTAGCGCACTAACTCTTTATGTTGCAGGGCGGAATCAAATTGCAGCT
>JAHEDB010000516.1 GCA_024641465.1 Chromatiales bacterium
TGCGTGGGATGACCGAGTAAGTACCATCCTTCTGGATATTGGCGTGGACGCGTTCGTTGATAAAACGCGACTGGTAATCGTCCAGGCCTGCTTTCGGCCAGGCGCAGACTACATAATAATTAAGCGCCGGGCGGCATTTTCCGCAACCATCTTTATTTTTCCATTCAAGACCCTTCATCACATCACGCACGGTCTTGAGTTCTTTCTCACCAATGGCCGCGCGGACTTCATCATGGGTCTTTTCGGTACAGCCACACATGGGTTTCAGATGCGGCGCCGTGGAATAATTACCGCCGACGGTATGGGCTAATAAAGCCTCGACCAGACCGGTACAGGAACCACAGGAACTGGAGGCCTTGGTGTGGGCGCGCACCTCTTCGAGGGTAAAAAGTTTCTTGTCGGTAATGGCCTTGACGATATCGCCCTTGCAAACGCCATTACAACCACAGATCTCGGCGCTGTCGGACATGGCGACAACACGGTTATCATCACCGTGCCCCGAGTCGCCCAGATGGGCCTGGCCAAACAGGATATTTTTACGCATATCCGAGATATCGGTTTCATCACGCAGCAGATCGAAATACCAGCTGCCGTCGATGGTCTCGCCATACATCACCGCGCCCTTGATGCGATTGCCCTGCACCACCAGTTTACGATACACCCCACTGGATGCGTCCTGGAAGATCAGGTCTTCGGTGTTTTCATTACCGGTAAAATCACCGGCCGAGAACAGGTCGATGCCGGTGACCTTTAATTTGGTTGAGGTGACCGAACCTTCGTAACGACCGATGCCGTGCTTGGCGAGGTGATTGGCACAGACCTTGGCCATTTCGAATAACGGTGCGACCAGGCCATAGGTCATGCCGCGATGTTGCACACACTCACCCACGGCATAGACACGCGGGTCAAAGGTCTGCATGGTATCGCTGACCACGATGCCACGTTCGCAATGAATACCCGATTGTTTCACCAAATCAATATTGGGGCGGATACCCACCGCCATCACCACCAGGTCGGCATAGATCTCGGTGCCATCCTTGAAGCGTACCCGTTCCACCCGATCCTTACCGATGATCGCCTCGGTCTGGGCGCCCATCAAAAAGTTCAGCCCGCGTTCTTCGAGTGATTTGCGCAGCATACCCGCGGCGACCTTGTCCAGTTGGCGTTCCATCAGGGTGTCCATCAGGTGCACCACGGTGACACTCATACCCTGTTGCATCAGACCATTGGCCGCTTCCAGTCCGAGCAGACCACCGCCGATGACGACGGCGTGTTTGTGTTTTTTGGCGGTATCCAGCATGGTGTTGACATCGTGCATATCACGGAAGGTGACCACGCCCGTCAGGTCATTGCCCGGCACCGGGATGACAAAGGGATTGGAACCGGTGGCAATCAACAGGCGATCATAAGAAGCCGTGGTGCCGTCACTGGCAATGACCTTGCGTTTGACCCTGTCGATCTCGGTGACGGCCTTGCCCTTATACAGGCTCACGGCATTATCAACATACCACTGCTCATCATGGGTCACGATATCCTCAAAGGCCTTTTCCCCGGTCAGCACCGGCGACAACATGATGCGGTTGTAATTACCATATGGCTCGGCACCGAATACGGTAATATCAAACGCCAGGGGATCGATCTTGAGTAATTCTTCAACGGTACGGATACCCGCCATGCCATTACCAATTACGACGAGTTTTTCTGCCATGCTACTCTCCTCGGTTCATCTGCCAGGTTAAGAAAAACACTCCTGCCAGAAATAAAATGGTTACTTTTTCCAATCAACAAAAAACGGCGTCTGTTCGCATGAGATATTTCCCAGTTAACAGGACGCCGTTGTCCAATTCGTATCGTTAGGTGTCGCCGGTATTTGATACACAATCCGCCATTGGAGTGAGAATACCGTTAAATCTTTCAGCAAAAAGGCTCTTTCGCTTCGAGTTATCTAATAGCAGGTAACATGCCAATTCAACAAAAATCTTGTATATTATTGTTTTTATTAATATTATTCTCCTTTCCCCAGGTATGGCCTGGCCGAAGGATCGCCTTCTACGCACCATCTCTGATCGTAATCGTTTATTAGAATTTGTTAATGCATCTTAATGGTGCATACTCTTGTCCCCAATAAAACCGCGGTGTGCTAGTCGTGCGGGGGAGACGATTCCAGGTTGTTGCTGGACGTTCAGAGCAAGTACAATTTTCTATCACGAACCCATTGGAGAAAATTTTGCGTATACATCATTTACAACATGTTCCTTTCGAGGGCCTTGGCAGCATGGAG
>JAHEDB010000517.1 GCA_024641465.1 Chromatiales bacterium
GGTTCAGGGGCAGGTGTATTCCCACCGCCTCCACAGGCAAATACTAGGGCAAGAAGCAAAATATTAACTAGTTGTTTTATCTGAAATGCAAATCGTCCGGTCATGGTAATCCCCCATTGTTAGATTATAGGTATTGAAGGGGAATCTTAAGATCTTGGGTAAACGTGGTTCATCTATCCCTGCGAATCTAAGTGATTGCTCCCTGCTGCTGTCAATATAACCATAAATTCAAATGGAAAAATAGGATTTATAGGACCCTGGAAGGGCTGAGAAAATAACTGTGACCCAGTTCACAGTTAGAAACAGCATAACGTATCAAAGCTTCTACTATTAGTAGGCGCTTACTCTATTGTCGCAACTGTCTGTAACAGATGATCAAATAGCTGGACACGTTCCGTTACCGGCAACTCACCTACACGTTTAACCTCTGCATAGAAACGGCCCAGTTCATTCGCCTGGTTCTTGAGCATGGCCTCAAACGCCGGCACCAGTTCGTGATAGGTCGCCACCAACGCCAGGTGTGCATTGTTGATATCGCGCGCCATCCATTTGTCATAGCTGGTATCGCCATTCCAGGTCTTTTTTAGACGCTGATATTCATTCTTCATTTCAGCGATGATCCGCGCCTTGCCAGCCGTTAATACCGCGACATCCTTTTCTGTTTGATACAGGTCCTTGAGATGTTGGTGCGTGGTGCGGAGTAGGGTGTTGAACTCGCCCTGCCGTTGTTTGTGCAGTCGGTATATCTGATTGGCCTGAGGATCGCCGTGTTTATCCAGCCAGCGTCGTACACCTTCCAGCTCCACCGCCGTGGCAAAGGCCTCGTTAAACGATGAATCATCATCGATATATACCTTCTGGTGAGCCAGCTCATGAAAAATGATCCCGGCGAGATAGGCGTCTTGTTTATAAAGCATGGAACTCAATAACGGGTCATCAAACCAACCGAGGGTGGAATAGGCCGCCGCCGGTGACACCGCCACATCATATCCCTCGGCTGACAATTCCCTGGCCTTTGTTTCTGCCTCCTGCACATTGAAATAACCGCGATAACTGATACACCCCACCACCAGGAAACACCATTGTTTGGCCCTGACAGAAAATTTTTCAGCGGCGATCACATTCCAGATAGGATAGGGTCGATCCAGTTTGACGAAGGATTTATAGCTACTGTTGTCCGGGAGGTTTAATGCGTCAACGGCGAACTGTCGGATTTCGAGGGAAAGGGCCAGCCTGTCGCGGATATTTTCACTATATTTCTTCTCGGCAATGATCTCCTTGATATCCTCCCTCGACTCCATCAGTGCATAGTGGCCGTTGACGACTTGGGAGTAGTAACTCACGCTACTGCATCCCATCATCAGGATCGAGACCAAAACAAATAGAGATAAAGACTTCATTTTCATTCCTGGTGTCTTGGTGGTGAAAATGTGCTTATTTACCAATGCAAAAGCTCGAAAAGATCCGTCCGAGTAATTCATCCGATGTCACCTGCCCGGTAATCTCACCGAGGATTTGTTGCGCCTGCCGCAGGTCCTCTGCCAGCAGTTCGCCGCTATGAAACTGTAATTGCTCCCTGGCCCTGTCCAGTTGCACCAGCGCCCGTTGCAGGGCATCGAGATGGCGACGGCGGGCAATGAATTTTCCTTCCCCGGCCCCGGTGAAACCCATTTGCGCCTTGAGATGATCACGCAACGCCTCGATACCGATGGCCTGTTTGGCCGACAGCCGAATAAGCGTGCCGTGTTCATTGTCGAGGACTTCCGCTTTATTACCCGACAGATCGATCTTGTTGTGCACGAAGGTGACATGAATATTTTTTGGTAATTGTGCCATGATCAGCAAATCGGCATCGGTTACGCCAGTTTGATCATCCACCAGCAACAGGATCTGGTCGGCCTGCTGGATGGCCTGCCAGGTACGCCGAATACCTTCCTTTTCCACTACATCGGTACTGTCACGCAGACCCGCCGTGTCAATGATATGCAGGGGCATACCATCGATGTGGATCTCCTCACGCAACACGTCCCGCGTCGTACCGGGGATTTCAGTAACAATCGCCGATTCACGGCCAGCCAGTGCATTCATCAAACTCGATTTACCGGCATTGGGTTGCCCGGCCAGCACCACATGCATGCCTTCTCGCAGCAGGGCGCCCTGTTCCGCCAGCTTCAGCACTTCGCCAACCTGACGATGGATCATGTCGAGTTGCTGTCCAATGTGTTTATCGGCCAGAAAATCGATCTCCTCTTCCGGAAAATCGATGGCCGCCTCGACATA
>JAHEDB010000518.1 GCA_024641465.1 Chromatiales bacterium
CAAGACACCAAGACACCAAGAAATAATTTAAACACGAAGACGGTAAGAAAAATTTTTACTGAGATTTAGATATTATAAAACTTCGCGCCTTCGCGCCTTCGTGGTGAGATTTAATTTTTTTCTTGGTGTCTTGGCGTCTTGGTGGTGAAAATTTTTAACAATAAAAAACCCGCCATCAGGCGGGTTCTCATTATCAGTCTTGCCAGTTTAGCGCATTACTTTTCGGCGACGATGTACACCATCCAGGATTCCTGGTTCTCAACCTCGGTGGCCTCGTAGTATTCGCCGGTACCTTCCATGAATTCATCGTCGTCATCGTCTTCTTCGAATTCTTCCCAGAAAATACGCACCTTGCTAAAACCAGCCTCAAGCAACAGTTCCTTGATTTCGATCAGCGACCAGAAACGCCAGACATAGACAAAGGCGTTGTCCATGCGTGAACCATCGGGGAATTCGAAGTGGATGGCGCATTCGACGTGGTTGTTGATCGGATTGAAAGAGACGTGTTCCCAGATATAGGTGGCGTCATTGTGTTCCAGTTCGGTCTCTTCTTCCAGCGCATCGTAACACTCGGTGCCGCCGAACATATCGAGGATCAACATGCCGTCGTCTTTCAGACCTTCGCGGGCCTTTGCAAAATAGCCGCGCAGTTCATCGCGGGTTTCAAAAATGCAGTAGCTGAAATTCAGGCCACAGGTGATGTCGACCTTGGGTTCGATGATATCGCGTACATCGGCCTTGATCAGTTTGACGCGGCTGGCGACATTGGCACCGGCGGTATCGACGTTATTCACCTGTCCCCAATCGACGGTCTCGGCATCGTAATCGACGCCGATCGCGGTGCGTTTTGGATCACTCTTGGCCCACTCGGCGGCCAGATGGCCCGTGCCGCAAAAATCCTCTTTCATGCTCAACGGTTTTTTACCACGGATGTCTTTATAGAACTTGGTAAAGTTCTGCACTTCGGTTTCAGGGTCCTGCACGGCCTCCTGATAGAGGATATGGCGGTCGGCCTGTTCGGCCAGGGTTGGGGCTTTTTGTGCTTGCGTCATGGATCAATCTCTCTCGCTTCAAATAATAGTGTCTCGCTGCTGGCGCCCATTATACGCATGATGGGCGCGGGGATTCATGCCCCGGCCACATATTTATGCCGCCACTAAAGATGGGTACCTGAATAGACCGTGTCCGGCATCGTCCCGGCCTGACGGCAGTGGTACAATCGGCGCCCCGAATAGATTGAATAGCAGCCACATGAGCCAGCACAGCAATATAAAACGTCATGCCACCCAAGCGGTGATGGTCGGTCATATCCAGGTCGGCGGTCAGGCCCCGGTGGTGGTGCAATCCATGACCAATACCGACACGGCCGATGTCATCGCCACGGTCAAGCAGGTGGCCGAACTGGCCAGGGCCGGTTCCGAATTAGTCCGCATCACGGTCAACAGCGCCGAGGCCGCCGCCGCCGTGCCCCGTATCCGTGAACAACTCGATACACAAAACTGCCTCGTGCCCCTGATCGGTGACTTCCACTTCAATGGCCACAAGCTGCTCAGCGACTATCCCGACTGCGCAACTGCCCTGGCCAAGTACCGCATCAACCCCGGCAATGTGGGCAAGGGCTCGAAGCGGGATGAACAATATGCCCGTATGATCGAGATCGCCTGCCGCAATGACAAGCCGGTGCGGATCGGCGTCAACTGGGGCAGCCTGGATCAGGCCCTGCTGGCCCGCATCATGGACGAGAACGCCAAACGGCCCGAGCCCAAAGAGCCCACCGCCGTCATGCATGAGGCCGTGGTGACCTCGGCCCTCGAAAGCGCCGCCGAGGCCGAAAGACTGGGGCTGTCGAAGGACAAGATCATCCTGTCCTGTAAAATGAGTGGCGTGCAGGACCTGATCGCCGTGTATCAGGACCTCGCGGCCCGCAGTGAATACCCACTCCACCTCGGTTTGACCGAGGCTGGCATGGGCTCGAAGGGCATCGTCGCCTCCACCGCTGCCCTCGCCATCCTGCTGCAACAGGGCATTGGCGATACCATTCGCATCTCCCTCACCCCGGAACCGGGCGGCAGCCGCAGCCAGGAAGTAATGGTGGGGCAGGAGATCCTGCAATCCATGGGACTGCGCGCCTTCACCCCGCAGGTCGTCGCCTGCCCCGGTTGCGGCCGCACCTCGAGCACCTATTTCCAGCAACTGGCCAAGGACATCCAGGCCTACCTGCGCCAACAAATGCCGGTGTGGCGTAATCAATACCCCGGCGTCGAGGCGATGAAC
>JAHEDB010000519.1 GCA_024641465.1 Chromatiales bacterium
CCCCCGACGCTGATCATTGTCGGCGAGGTGGTCCAGTTGCACGATAAGCTGGCCTGGTTCGAACCGTCCGGGGAGCAGGTGGCCGATTATCCGAATCTGCAGAATCTCAAGCGCTAAGGCGGCTTTTTAATCAACACCGGTTTGGGTCCTGGTGGTCACGAGAAACTTCCAGAGCGGCGTAGAGTCTGATGGATTCTCTGTTAAGCTGAATCATATCCCTGATGAATAAGACATTCATCAGCGGCTATAAAGCCGTTACACAATATTATAATTATTAATATAATCGCGCACTTATGAATCACTACATTCGCTACGAATCCGACCCCCATAACAAGCGCAAAGACCGCCAGAACCTGCAACGCATGTTTCCCTTTATCTGGGAATACAAGGGCCGGGTGTTGTTCGCCTTGTTGTGTCTGATATTTTCCAAGCTGGCGGTGGTCGGTGTGCCGTTTATCCTGAAGGACGTGGTGGATAGCCTGGGGCTTGGCAAGGGCAGTTTGCTGACCCTGCCGCTGGCCTTGTTGCTGGCCTATGGCGCCCTGCGTCTGGCGGGCAGCCTGTTCAATGAACTGCGTGACGCGGTATTCGCCCGGGTGCGCTATCACGCCATGCGGCGGGTATCGACCCGGGTGTTTCATCATCTGCACCAGCTCTCCCTCAGCTTTCACCTTGATCGGCACACCGGCAATATCTCCCGCGACCTGGAGCGGGGGGCGGGCAGTGTCAGTTCGATCCTGAACTACCTGGTGTTCAATATCCTGCCGACGATAGCGGAGTTTTTGTTGGTGGCAACGATTCTCCTCACGCATTACGAAACCCGCTTTGCGATCGCCATCTTCAGCACGGTGATCCTGTATTTTATCTTCACCTTTGCCATCACCGAGTGGCGCATGCACTTCCGGCATGAGATGAATGCCATGGATTCCGAGGCGAATGGTCGGGCGGTCGATGCCTTGCTTAATTATGAGACCGTTAAATACTTTAACAATGAGGCCCTGGAATTACGCCGCTACGATCAAACCCTGGATAAGTGGGAAACCGCTGCGGTGCGCAGTCAGACCTCGATGTCGCTGTTGAATTTTGGTCAGGGTGGGATCATCGCTATCGGTGTCACCCTGATCATGATCTTCGCCGGGCAGGGTGTAGTGAGGGGGGAAATGAGCATCGGCGATCTGGTGCTGGTCAATGCCCTGATGCTGCAACTGTTCATGCCCCTGGGCTTCCTCGGTATTGTCTATCGCCAGCTCAAGTATGCCCTGGCCGACATGGATCTGATGTTCAAACTGCTCGAACGGCAGAGTGATATCCTGGACAGTGAACAGGCAGAGCGTCTGAAGGTCAGCCAGGGTCATGTCCAGTTCGAACACGTCGGCTTTGCCTATCATGCGGAACGCCCCATCCTGAAGGATGTCAGTTTTGAGATTCACCCGGGCCAGAAACTTGCCGTGGTCGGCCCCTCAGGCGCCGGCAAGTCGACCCTGGCACGGCTGTTATTTCGTTTCTACGATGTGAGCTCAGGACGGATCTTGATTGACGGGCAGGATATCTCGCAGGTAACCCAGCAGAGCCTGCGCGAGGCCATCGGCATCGTGCCACAGGATACCGTGCTGTTTAATGATTCCATCTATTACAACATTCATTATGCCAAACCGGACGCCAACCGGGATGATGTCATCCGTGCCGCCAAGCTGGCCCATATCCATGAATTTATCGAATCTCTGCCCAAGGGTTACGATACCGTGGTGGGTGAGCGGGGCCTGAAGCTATCCGGTGGGGAAAAGCAGCGGGTGGCCATCGCCCGGGTGATCCTCAAGAACCCGACTATTCTGGTGTTTGATGAGGCAACCTCCAGCCTCGATTCCCAGTCGGAGCAGGCCATTTTGCAGGCACTGCGTGAAGTGGCCGAGAATCATACTACACTGGTGATTGCCCATCGCCTGTCGACGATCATCGACGCCGATCAGATTCTGGTGCTGGATGGTGGTAAAATTGTCGAGCAGGGGACCCACCGGCAATTGCTGGAGCAAAAGGGCTTGTATGAAAATCTCTGGCAGTTACAGCAGGAACATCAACCGGATAGGCCAGCTGTGACCGTCGATAGCAAGGTTGTAGTAAACTAATAAGCAAAGAATGAGGACGTTTTGAGTATGAAAATGATTGTCACCGGTGGCGCGGGCTTTATCGGTTCCGCAGTGATTCGTTATCTGATGCAGGAACATCCCGCGGTCACGGTGATCAATGTCGACAAACTGACCTATGCCGGT
>JAHEDB010000079.1 GCA_024641465.1 Chromatiales bacterium
AGAAAAGCAGCAACAGAAACTATTGGCCGCACTGGGGTTGGTAATAGATAACCTTAATAATGTCGATGTCCTGGCGAAGACCCTGCAACAGCTTGGTCTCCGCCATCAGAAATATGGTGTGAAAGCGGAACATTACCAGGCCGTTGCCGCCACGTTGTTAGATGTAATGAAAGATTATGCAGGGGCAGCATGGACGCCGGTTGTCCAGTCTGCATGGAACAAGGCTTTGGATGTGATCGCCAGCGTAATGCTTGGCGCATACAGTAAACAAGAGGATACGAAAATGGCAGCTAGTACAGATGCAATGAGCGGATTGGGTAATGTAATCGTGACAGATGACTTGGACATGTTAAAGGATATGCTCGATAACGTTCCCATTAATGTCATGATCGCCGATGAGAATGAAAATATCGTTTATATAAATCATAAAGCGAAGGATGTATTGATGGCGATAGAAGGTGATCTGGCCAGTTATCTGCCAGGTTTTCGGGTCTCTGACGTGATGGGTGGCAGTATCCACCGATATCACAAGGACCCCAATGCCATTAAAAAGATCCTGCAAAACCTCCGCCCGGGTGACCGCCGCAATGGTCTGATTACCCCCGGCCATTTTGTATTCGAACACGAGACCCGTGTACTGATGGATAAGACGGGTAAGAAGCGCGGTTATATCGTTCAGTGGCACGATGCAACGGAACGCCGCAAACAGGAAGAGTCTTCCTTCCGGCTGCAACGCGCGATTGATGGTGCGCAGACGGCCTTCATGATGCTGGATCGTGATTTCAAAATCACTTACGTCAATGAATCCACCATGAAGATCCTGAAAACCAATGAAGATACCTTACGTGGTATTTATCCAGGCTTCACCGCTGATAAGGTGATTGGCACCTGTATCGACATATTCCACAAAAATCCGGCCCATCAGCGTCGCTTGCTGGAAGACCCGAGAAATCTGCCATATGAAACGGACATCCATGTCGGGCCATTGATTTTCCACATCCGTGTGGGCGCGATGCGTGACCTGGATGGTAATTATATCGGCAATACCCTGGAATGGTCCGATGTGACGGATCTGCGTAAGGGTGAACTAGAAATCGCCCGCCTCAAATCGGCCATTGATGGCGCCAACACCAACCTGATGTTGTGTGACGAGAATCTGAATATCACCTACGCCAACCCGGCGGTGGTACGCATGTTGGCCGCACGCCAGAGTGATCTACGCAAGATCTGGCCATCACTGGATGCCAACAAACTGATTGGTCAGTGTATCGACCAGTTCCATAAGAATCCGGCACATCAAAGGGCCTTGTTGGCGGATGCATCGCGTCTGCCGGCACGGGCAGATATCCAGGTTGGTGACCTGCATTTCGAAGTGAATGCTACCATGGTGAAAGGACCCAAGGGCGAATATATGGGGAACATGGTGCAGTGGCAGGATCTGACCGAACAGAAAGACGCCGAGCGACAGATAGAAACCCTGATTACCGCCGCGGCCGATGGTCAGCTCGATTCCCGTATCGACGCCACGACCTATGACGGCTTTATGAAGGATCTGAGCCAGGCAATCAATAGCCTGATGGACGCAGTGGTAACACCGATCAAGGAAGGCAAGCGGGTGATGAGTGCCCTGGCGGAGGGCGACCTGACCAAGAAGATGGATGGTGAATTCAAGGGTGAGTTTGCCGACCTGCGCGATGCCATTAATGAATCGGTGAATAACCTGTTCAACATGGTGAATGAGATCCGTGGCGCGTCCGGGAATATCGCCTCCGGAGCGGGTGAGATTGCCCAGGGTAATGCTGACCTGAGTCAGCGTACTGAAGAGCAGGCCTCTTCGCTGGAAGAAACCGCCTCCAGCATGGAGGAAATGACCAGCACCGTGAAACAGAATGCCGATAATGCCCGGCAGGCCAATCAGCTCGCCGCGGATGCCCGCAGCCAGGCCGAGAAGGGCGGTTCGGTGGTGACGAACGCGATTGCGGCGATGTCTGAAATCAACAAATCCAGCAAGAAGATCTCAGACATCATCGGCGTGATCGATGAGATTGCCTTCCAGACTAACTTGCTGGCGTTAAACGCGGCCGTGGAAGCGGCCCGTGCCGGTGAGCAAGGCAGGGGCTTTGCGGTTGTGGCGGGTGAGGTGCGTAACCTTGCGCAACGCAGTGCCGGTGCGGCGAAAGAGATCAAGACACTCATCAAGGATAGCGTTGAAAAGGTCGATGAAGGATCAAAACTGGTCGATGAATCCGGTGCTACCCTGAATGAAATTGTCAGCGCGGTACAGAAGGTCGGTGACATCATTGCCGAGATCGCGGCTGCCGGTCAGGAACAATCCTCCGGTATCGAACAGGTCAACAAGGCTGTGATGCAAATGGATGAAATGACCCAGCAGAACGCCGCCCTGGTGGAACAGGCCGCCTCGGCCAGTGAATCCATGGAGGAGCAGGCCAAGGGGATGTTCAAGCTGATGGAGTTCTTTAACGTGGGCGATACAGAGGAATCGGCATCAGTTTTAACTAAAAAACGTTCGGCTCCACCCAAGGTGCAAACACCCAGCGCTGCGCCAAAAAGGACTACGCCATCGGCTGCTGCCCCAGCCAAGCGTCGCCCGCCGGCACAAAAATCAGATGATGATGAATGGTCTGAATTCTAACCGGCGAGATACTATATGGCTTCGGTATACGAGCGTGAGTTTGAGTTTAGCCGCGGTGATTTTGAGCATATCCGCGATCTGGTCGGAGAAAGGACAGGGATTGTCCTGTCGGATCACAAGATCGATATGGTTTATGGCCGGCTGTCGAGACGGTTACGACAGCTGGGGATTCGCAAGTTTACCGAATACCTGTCACGCCTACGGGATGATGAACAAGAACTGGTCGAGTTCACCAATGCCCTGACCACCAACCTGACCTCATTTTTCAGAGAACCGCATCACTTTGATTATTTGCGGACCACCGGGTTACAAACCCTGATAAAAAACAGACCGAATAAAAAGCTTCGGATCTGGTCTGCGGGTTGTTCAACCGGTGAGGAACCTTACACCATTGCCATGACGGTCAAGGAGGCGCTGGCCTCATATCCCAATTGGGATGTGAAAATTCTGGCGACGGATCTGGATACCAATGTTGTGAACAAGGCCAAGGCCGGAATATACACGCAGGACAGGGTAAATGGTATTGATCAGACCCGTATCAAGAAATGGTTCCGCAAGGGGCGCGGTGATGAACATGCGGGTCAATTAAAGGTAGCGTCTGAGCTACAAGACATGATCACCTTTAAACAATTAAATCTGATGCACGAATGGCCCATGAGTGGTCCGTTCGACATTATATTCTGCCGCAATGTGGTGATCTATTTTAACAAGGATACGCAGCGGGAGCTCTTTGACCGCTATGCAAATTATATGGCAAATGACGGTTATTTGTTTGTCGGCCATTCAGAGTCTCTGCACAAGGTCAGTGACCGGTTTAAGTTGATTGGCAAGACCATCTACCACAAGGCGCGTTGATTCATGCCCAGTATCTTCGATGACACTAATAAGCCTGCGCCTGCCAAGACTTTGCGTGGTTTTGCCGAGATCAACCGCTATTGGGATCGGCAACGTATGATGTACGCCGCCAAGATCCTGCCCGGTCAATACTATGTTACCGTGGAAGAGGAATTGATCGTTACCGTACTGGGCTCATGTGTCTCTGCCTGCATTCGCGACCCGGCAATGGGGATAGGTGGGATGAACCACTTCATGTTACCGTCGGGTGACCATAACGGCAAATTAATGGAACGCAACAGCGATGCGACCCGCTATGGCAACTTTGCCATGGAAAAACTGATCAACGATATTTTGAAAAATGGCGGGAGAAGGGAGAATCTGGAGATTAAGGTATTTGGTGGTGGCAAGGTCATCGAACATATGACTGAGGCCGATATCGGTGGGAGAAATATCCGGTTTGTACGCGAGTACCTTGCCACGGAGGGGTTGAGGGTGGTAGCGGAGGACCTGGGGGATATCTATCCACGCAAGGTTGTCTATGAGCCCAAGACTGGCAAGGTACAGGTTAAAAAACTCCGCACGATGCACAACGATACGGTTGCTAAACGTGAAGAAAGCTATAAGAAAGAGCTCGATAATAAACCAGTTGCCGGGGATATTGAATTGTTTGACTAAGGTGGACTGCCATGAAAAAGATTGGTGTGCTGGTTATTGATGATTCGGCTTTGATCCGAAAACTATTGACCGAGATATTAAACCGGGACCCACAGATCGAGGTGCTTGATTCTGCCTCTGACCCGTTTATCGCACGGGATAAAATCAAGAAGTTGAACCCGGATGTTCTGACGCTGGATGTTGAGATGCCGAAGATGGATGGCATTACCTTCCTGCGTAACCTGATGCGCCTGCGGCCGATGCCGGTGGTCATGGTATCGACCATGACCGAAGCGGGCGCCGAAGTCACTCTCGAGGCGCTGGAACTGGGTGCGATTGATTTTGTCACCAAACCCAAGATCGATGTTGTCGAATCGATAGACAGTTATGCCGAGGAGATCATTACCAAGGTCAAGGTTGCCGCCAGGGCAAAGATCCGTTCACTTGAGGACCGGCCAAAGCCCGACAAGGTTGAGCCCAAGCTTAGCGCCGACGCTATTCTTGAAAAAAAGGAGGGTGGTAAATCCCATCTCAAAACGACGGAAATGATCATCGCCATTGGCGCCTCTACCGGCGGTACCGAGGCAATCCGCGAAGTACTCGAACGGATGCCGGCCGGTTCCCCCGGCATGGTGATAACCCAGCACATCCCCGCCGCCTTTAGTGCCTCATTTGCCAAACGCATGAATAGCGTCTCGGCCATGACGGTGGTGGAAGCCAGCGATGGTGACCAGATCATCCCTGGCCACGCCTTTATTGCCCCGGGTGACCGGCACCTAATGGTCGAGCGCAGTGGCGCACGCTATTATTGTCGGCTGAACGACGGCCCGCCCGTGAACCGGCATATCCCCAGTGTCGATGTCCTGTTTCGTTCCGTAGCCCAGAATGTCGGTCCCAATGCGATTGGTGTCATGTTAACCGGGATGGGAGACGATGGCGCGCGGGGTATGCTGGAAATGAAGGAGAATGGCGCCCCGACGATTGCCCAGGATGAAAAGACCAGCGTGGTATGGGGCATGCCGGGGGAGGCCGTCAAAATCGGGGCGGTTGACACACAATTGCCGCTCGAAAAGATTGCCGGCAAGCTAATCTCCCTTGTCAGGAAGGGTTCTTGAGCTGTTTTTATACGCTATCTCATTGAAAACTTGATATTTTATTAAGTCCATATCAATCTCGGGCGTTTTCTGGCCCAGCTATTGCAATTTCTCACTACGATTGAAACAACGTTCCCGGTAACCGGCTTGTTTAACAGGGTATGGAGGCAATGCTGCATGGAGCGCGAACACCCTGTTGACGGGCCAAGTAATAATAGTGGACATATAAACGTGAGAAATGCGCGCAACTATCTGAATGACCCCACCTCATCGGGTGATGAACTGGTAAAGAAACACGCTTCGCTGGTACATCGTATTGCCTATCATCTGTCGGCGCGATTACCTGCCAGCGTGATGGTCGATGATTTGATCCAGGCGGGTATGCTGGGTTTACTCGATGCTGCGGGTCTCTATGACCCAAGCCAGGGCGCCAGTTTTGAAACCTATGCGACTATCCGAATACGCGGTTCCATGCTGGATGAATTGCGGCGTAATGATTGGGCACCAAAATCCATTCACCGTAAGGAACGGGATCTGATGAAGGCCATCCAGGCAATCGAGGCGCGTACCGGGCGCGATGCCCGAGGTCAGGAAATTGCCAAGGAGCTCGAGATCAGTCTTGATGAATATCATCGACTTTTACAGGAAACCAGTACTTGCCGGGTGTTGAACTTTGTGGATCTGGGCGTAAGTGAGGACTTATTAGGAGAAGGTATGCAAGCGACACAAGCAGAACCCCTGGCCGATGTTCAAATGGCCGAATTTCGCCAACAACTGGCCAAGGCCATCTCCAGTCTGCCGGAGCGGGAGTGTTTTGTTATCAGTATGTATTATGATGATGAACTCAACCTAAAAGAGATTGGTGAGGTGCTGGGCGTAAGTGAATCACGGATCAGCCAGTTACTCAGCCAGGCCCACCTTCGGATCCGAACAAAATTCAGCGAATTATAATGTAACCCCCTTTCCCCGACCCTCGGGGCTAATCCATATTTTTGCTGCTACAATAATAATTGAGGCGGATCAGCGGCTTGGCAGGCTACGCCATCTGTGAACCGATTGGCTCTTTTTGCCTTTATAAAAAGCTACTATCTGCCGACTATAACTACTACCAAAATTTACTCCCCCATGATTTTTGACCGAGGAGGTTGCTTTATGGAGTCGAATATTTTCCTGTTAGTGCCAAACCCCATGTTGTCCGGATTGATCTGGTTTGTGCTGATAATCCTGGTGATGTACTTTGCCCGGCAACCGGCGCATTTGGCTTTTCGCTCCCTGTGCAAGGTCATTCATAACGCCATGCGTTTATCCGCCCGAGCGATAATGCGTGCCGAAGAGCGGTTGGCCAATCGTAATCGTGAGGTTCTTCTGGCGTATGGCAGGGACTCTATTGAGCGCGTCATCGAACGTGAGTTCGAACGCGTCGATGCGACTGTACGTAAGGACCTGGCAGAATATCCCGCCTTGCATCGGCAGTTGAACGAGGAAATCACCAGCATCGATGAAGACTATAAACAGAGTGCCGAGGTACCACCGGCACCGCCCGGCTGGATCAAGGCCGTCGATGCCGTGGCCAGCATCCCCGCCCGGGACGACCCGATGGTCGGTGGAATCCTCGATGATATTCATCACTCCCTGGTCAAGGCCAACAACACTGCGATCGAGGAATATCGCAAGTCGAGCCACAAACGACACATGTATCTGAAAGACATGATGCCCCACTGGCGTAAGGTACTGACGGCATTGAACATGGTGGATAAGAATGTCAACAGCCTGCTCGACCGAACCAAGGTCATCGATCGGCACATGGATAATTATGAGAATATCCTCAAGAAGACCGATCGTGCCGTACGTGAATTGTCATCTTCATCGATGACACAATTTTTTATTGCGGCCTTTGTATTGCTGATCGCCGTGGGTGGCGCCGTCATCAACTTTAACCTGATTGCCCGTCCCATGTCGGAAATGGTGGGGGGAAGCAATCGGATCATGGGCTTCCAGACCGCGAACATCGCAGCCCTGGTTATTATCCTGGTGGAAATGGCCATGGGCCTGTTCCTGATGGAGTCGATGCGTATTACACGCCTGTTCCCGGTGATTGGTGCGCTGAATGATAAACTGCGGGTCAAGATGATCTGGATATCCCTCACCATCCTGACCATTCTGGCAACGGTGGAAGCCGGCCTGGCCTTTATGCGTGAGATCCTGATGCAGGATGCCGCCGCCACCCGTGCGGCATTGCGTGGTGGCGCAACCACCGAGATTGTGCAGAGTTCATTCATGTGGATTACCACCGCGGCACAAATGGGCATGGGGTTTATTTTGCCGTATGCCCTGACCTTCGTGGCCATACCGCTGGAATCCTTTGTGCACTCATTTCGCACCGTTATCGGTGTGCTGACGGTTGGCACTCTGCGCGCCCTGGCCTGGGCCCTGAGAATCGTTGGTGATATCGCAAAGTTTACCAGTATCACCTTCATCCATATCTATGATTTGATCATCTTCCTGCCAATCTGGATCGAAAAAGTAATACAGGGGAAAAACACTGAAAAAAAGGCCCTTAAGCCAGCGGGTAAGGAGGCACATTCCAGCTGGTGATTGAGTGCCGTGAATCTAATTAGTTAAAGGGGAAACACCACAATGTTTATTAAATTGAAAGCGAGTGTCCTGGGGTTGATCATATTGCTTGCGGTTTCGGCTTGCGCCGAAAAGGGGCCATATACGCATGGGGTCTATATGCTGCTGGATACCTCCGGGACCTATACCAGAGAGCTTGTTCAGGCTCAGCGGGTGATCAACTATAGCCTGTCTCAATTGAAACCCGGTGATACCTTTGCCGTCGCGCGGGTTGATACCGGCAGTTTTACGGAAAAGAATATTATTTACAAACAGACTTTTGAAGATCGACCGAGCATGGCCAATCAGCAAAAGCGTCGCTTCCAGGAGAAGATCGACGAGTTTGTCAAACAGGTCAAACCCAGCCAGTACACCG
>JAHEDB010000080.1 GCA_024641465.1 Chromatiales bacterium
AGCAACATCGAACACAGCGCACCGATAAATGCGCTGCCCGAGATCACCAGCCCGCTGGCGCCGACCATGATCGCCAGCAGGGCGGCGACGGCGGCGCCACCGGAGACACCCAGCACATAGGGATCGGCAAGGGGATTGCGCAACAGGACCTGTAACAAGGCACCGGCCAGGGCTAGCAGCCCGCCGGTGATAAAGGCGGCCAGGGCGCGGGGCAGGCGCAGTTCCTGTATCAGTTGTTGCGGCATAGTTTGTTGATCGGTGTGGAAGCTGATGAGGATCTCCTGCCAGCTGACATCGATACTGCCCGCATGCAGGGCCAGCAGCAGGCAGATGAGGCTGATCAGAGCAAGGGATACGAGTAATGAAACGGCGCGCGGGTTCATGGTCAGGCAAGATAACCGATCGGCGCTGAAAAGCAAAAGTGGGACAGGCTAAATAACCATTATTGATGATCAACGTAGGGTGCGCCCTGCGCACCGCTGGATGATACGGTGCGTGGGACGCACCCTACACCATATTTAGTCCCGCAAACTGATGATGGTCCAGCCCTTCATTTCGGCGTGCTGCGCCAGGGTGTCATCGGGATCCACGGCGACCGGGTTGTCGACGCGTTCAAGTAGGGGAATGTCATTGAGTGAGTCGCTGTAGAACCAGCTGTCCTGCATATCGTGGTGAGTATTCGCCAACCAGGCATCCAGGCGTTTGACCTTGCCTTCCTTGAAACAGGGGGTCCCGGTGACCTGGCCGGTATAACGGCCGGCAAGCATTTCGGGGTCCGTGGCCAGCAGGTGATCCACCCCCAGTTCGGTGGCAATGGGTTCGGCGACAAAGCGATTGGTGGCGGTGATGATCAGCAGGACATCACCCTGTTGTCGGTGTTTGTTCAGCAGTGCGCGGCTCTTGCGCGGGATGATCGGCAGGATGTCGCCGGTCATGAATTCCCGGTGCAGCTTGTTGAGGGTTGCCGTGTCGGTATCCGCCAGGGGTTTGAGACTGAAGGCCAGAAATTCATAGATGTCGAGTTGGCCCAGCTTGTACTCATCGTAGAAGCGCTGGTTTTCCTTTTCATAGGTATCACCGTCGACAATACCCTTTCTGGCCAGAAATCGGCCCCACAGATGGTCGCTGTCCCCGGCCAGCAAGGTGTTATCGAGGTCAAAGATTGCGAGTGCCACGCGTCGAGCATTCCTGTCGTTTGGTATAAAAGGCCGCAATCTTACCTCAAATCTATCTGGACCCCCTAGCCGGTCTTGGCTATTATTACTATGTGTATGTTTTTAAAGGATATTGTTAGTTTAGAAAGATTTGCGGGGCGGGGCTGATCTGTGGAAAAATGGTCGAAGCTTAATGCAAGTTTATAAAGGTTTCACGTAAGTGATTGATTCGGAAGGATATAGAGCCAATGTTGGCATCATTCTCTGTAACCAGGCAGACCAACTGTTCTGGGCGCGGCGTATTGGTGAGGACGCCTGGCAATTTCCCCAGGGTGGCATCCGTGACCACGAGACCCCTGAACAGGCCCTGTATCGCGAATTGAATGAGGAGATTGGTCTGCAACCGCACGATGTCCAGATAGTCGGTTGTACCCAGAGCTGGTTACGCTACCAGATCCCCAAGCGTTTTTTACGGCGCCACATCAAACCCGTCTGCATCGGACAGAAACAGCTCTGGTATTTGCTGCGTCTGGTCGGTGAAGAGGACAAGGTTTATTTGAACAGCACCCAACACCCGGAGTTTGATCACTGGTGCTGGGTCAATTACTGGTTGCCGGTCAATGAGGTCGTTCCCTTCAAGCGCAAGGTCTATCGGCAGGCACTCGAAGAACTGGCGCCGCTACTGGAACCGGTGTGTGGCAGTCAGCTTGCCAGTTGTGTGAAACACCGCTGACCGCAGCAGACCCTTTACGTTTAATATTATCAACGTACAGCTGGTGTAAAGTCAGGCGTGCACCGGTTCGAAGTACATTACGTAATCATAAGGAATATAGATCGGCATCATGCTTGACGTATTACGACGCATAGTAGAGGAAGTCAATAACGCCCCCAATCTGGATCAGGCGCTCACCGCCATTGTCCATCGCGTCAAGCAGGCCATGTCGGCCGATGTTTGTTCGGTATACCTGAGTGATGAAAATCTCAAACAACATGTTTTGATGGCCACCGAAGGGTTGAACCCGGAATCGGTCGGTAATATTCGCCTCGGTTTTGATGAAGGTCTGGTGAGTCTGGTCGCCTCTCGCGCTGAGCTGGTCAATCTGGGCAACGCCCCGGAACATCCCCGCTATTATTATTTCCCGGAGTCGGGCGAAGAAAAATTTAATGGTTTTCTTGGTGTGCCGATCATCCACCATCGCAAGGTACTGGGCGTGCTTATTGTACAAAGCATGCGAACGGAAAAATTTGATCAGGACAGTGAAACCTTTCTGATCACTATTGCCTCACAGCTCGCCGGCGCCATGGCGCACGCCGCGGCCAGTGGTGAAATTGATCGGATCCTGAAACAAACCGATCACCTCAACGATAATTCCAAACCCATATCCGGTCTGCCAGGTGGTCCGGGGGTGGCGGTGGGGACGGCAGTAGTGGTTTATCCGCTGGCCGATCTCAAGGCCATCCCGGAGCGCAAGATACAGGACATCGAGGCGGAGATTGCGATCTTCAACAGTGCCATCGAATCCGTGCGGGAAGAGATCATCGCCCTGTCGGCCCGTCTTGCCGAACGACTGCCGACGGAAGACCGTGCCCTGTTTGATGCCTACCTGTTGATGCTCGACAGCGAATCCCTGGCGGGCGAAACCCTGGCCCATATCCGTGAGGGCAACTGGGCGGCGGGGGCCTTGCGCCTGACCATCATGGAACACGTCAAGGTGTTCAGGGAAATGGAAGACCCGTATCTGAGTGAACGGGCCGATGATATCTATGATCTGGGACAACGTGTGTTGTCGCATATCCAGCGCACCAATCAAAAGAAAATGGAGTATCCGTCCGATACCGTTTTGATCGGTGAGGAGATCAACGCCAGTATGCTGGCCGAGGTGCCGGCGGGTCGTTTGAAGGGGGTGGTGTCGGCACGGGGTTCGCGCACCTCACACGTAGCTATTCTGGCCCGCGCCCTGGGCATACCCGCGGTGATGGGTGCGAAGGATCTGCCGGTCGGTCGAATTGATGGTTGTCCGGTGATCGCCGATGGCTATAGCGGCAATGTGTTTGTCTCGCCGTCCAGGAGTGTGCGGGAAGAATATATCCGGCTTGCCAAAGAGGAAGCGGAATTATCTTCTGAATTGATGACCCTGCGCGATCAGCCCGCCATGACCAAGGACCAGGTGCACATTCCCCTGTTTGCCAATACCGGTCTGTTATCGGATGTGACACCCTCCCTGCACAGCGGCGCCGAAGGGATCGGTTTATATCGCACAGAATTTCCCTTCATGATTCGGCAGCGTTTTCCGAGTGAGGAAGAGCAATACCGTATCTATCGTCAGGTGCTGGAGGTCTTTCACCCAAGACCCGTTACCCTGCGTACGCTCGATGTGGGTGGTGACAAGGCCCTGCCGTATTTCCCGATCGAAGAAGACAACCCCTTTCTGGGCTGGCGCGGCATCCGTATTACCCTGGATCATCCGGAAATCTTTCTGGTGCAGGTGCGGGCCATGATGCGTGCGGCTATCGGTTTGAATAATCTCAACATCCTGTTACCGATGATCACCACGGTCGCTGAACTGGCGGATTCCAAATTTTTAATCAATCGTGCCTATGAAGAATTACTCGAAGAAGGCCTCGAGGTAAAACTGCCTAAAATTGGCGTTATGATCGAGGTCCCGGCGGCGGTCTATCAGGCCGACAGTCTGGCCAAACGGGTCGACTTCTTTTCCATCGGGACTAATGACCTGACCCAATATCTGCTGGCGGTAGATCGCAATAATGCCAACGTGGCCGGCTTGTATGACTCCCTGCACCCCGCGGTTTTGCGGGCAATTTATCAGACCGTGCAAAGCGCCAAACGGCACAATATCCCGGTGAGCGTCTGTGGTGAAATGGCCGGTGACCCGGCCGCCGCGCTGGTATTGATCGGCATGGGTATCGATAGCCTGAGTATGAGCGCCTCCAGCCTGACCCGTGTAAAGTGGGTGATCCGTAATATCACCATCAAGCGGGCCCAGGATTTAGTCACCGAAGTACTGGAGATGGAGGATGGTCAGACCATACGCCAGTATTTGAATAGCCGGTTTGAAATGTCCGGCATGGGTGGTTTGGTACGCGCCGGTAAATAGGTTATAACTTAAGGGTGCCGCTAACTATTCACCGCTATTGCCTTACCATCATCGTCTTGATTGAATTTTTAGAGGCACCCTAAATAACATGGCAACGAGACAGCAGGACATTATGAGTGCGGATCGCAAACTGAGTCTGAAAGAGATCGTCGATGACCTGTTGCTGGATGGCGTTATCGATAAAAAACAGGCCGAGCAATTTCTGATCCCGGCACGTAGCTCCAGCCTGGAGATCCACCCCCTGGTCATCCTCGCCCAGCAGGACTGGCAGGATAAAAAGACCGGCAAACCCCTCACTCTCGAGTCCCTGACCCAATGGCTGGCCAATAAGGTCGAATTACCTTATTTGCGCATTGACCCACTGAAGGTCGATGTCACCACCGTCACCGGTGTGATGTCGATGGCCTACGCCACCCGCTTCAAGATATTACCGATCAGCGTAAGCAAGAAAAAGGTGGTGATCGCCACCGCTGAACCCTTTGTCCGCAGTTGGGAAAATGAACTGGTGCATGTCTCCGGTCTGTTGATCGAACGGGTCATCGCCAACCCGGTGGATGTCTCCCGTTACCTGAATGAATTCTACAGCGTCAGCCATTCCATCCGCCGCGCCACCAGTGACACCAAGGCCAAGCAGATCCCCGGTGTGGCCAACTTTGAGCAACTGATCGAACTCGGCAAGTCCGGGCGGCTGGATACCAATGATGAAAGCGTGGTGCACATCGTCGACTGGTTGCTGCAATACGCCTTCGAGCAGCGCGCCAGTGACATCCACATGGAACCGCGTCGTGATAATGGCTATATCCGTTTTCGGATCGATGGCGCCCTGCAACTGGTGAATGAAATGCCAACGCCGGTAATGGCCGTGGTCACCAGTCGCATCAAGGTACTGGGTCGGATGGACGTGGTGGAAAAACGCCGGCCACAGGATGGTCGTATCAAGACCAAGTCACCGGGCGGCAATGAGGTCGAATTGCGCCTGTCTACCATGCCGACCGCGTTCGGTGAAAAACTGGTGATGCGTATCTTTAATCCCGATGTGCTGGTCAAGGATTTTGCCGCCCTCGGGTTTAGCGAAAGCGATATCACGCGCTGGGACAAGATGGTCACTCAACCGCACGGCATCGTGCTGGTCACCGGACCGACCGGATCGGGCAAGACCACCACGCTTTATTCGACTTTACGCCAGCTCGCACAACCGGAGGTCAATGTCTGTACGGTGGAAGACCCCATCGAAATGGTCATGCCGGAATTCAATCAGATGCAGGTGCAGCACAATATCGGTCTCGACTTTGCTTCGGGTATCCGCACCTTGATGCGGCAGGATCCGGACATCATCATGGTCGGTGAGATCCGCGACCGTGAAACCGCGCAAATGGCGGTGCAGGCCGCGTTGACCGGTCACCTGGTTTTATCCACCTTACACACCAATGATGTCGCCGGCGCCATCCCGCGCCTGCGTGAGATCGGTGTACCGGCCTATCTGATCAACGCCACCCTGATCGGTGTACTGGCGCAACGCCTGGTACGCACCCTGTGTCCACATTGTAAGACCCCGACCGAGATCGACCCCGACATCTGGACCGCCCTTACCAAACCCTGGAAGATGAACGGCAAACACGAGTTTTATGCGCCGGTCGGTTGCGATGAGTGTCGTAATACCGGCTTCCGGGGGCGGGCCGGTCTGTATGAACTGATGCCCATGACCGCCAGTTTGCGCCACAACATCACACCGGATACCGATGCCAGCGCCATTCGCCGTCAGGCACTCAAGGAGGGTATGACCCAGCTGCGTATTTCGGGGGCACGCAAGGTAGCGATGGGACTGACGACGATCGAAGAGGTGATGAAGGTTGTGCCGCCGGATGAGGAATTGTAGACCGGCGCCGACGACCTGCGTTTACAACTCGCCAAACCACTAACCGCAAAGACGCAGAGGACGCAAAGTTATATTAATTTCAGGGAAGATCTGAACAATTTTGTGTAGGGTGCGTCCCACGCACCATTCCGGCTATCGGTGCGAATGGCGCCACCCTTTATCCATTTTTTCTTTGCGTCCCCGCGGTTATATATTTATTGTAGTTGCAAGGAATACCCGACAGGTAATTGAAGCTCGCAGTGAAAATAACATCAATGCAGGTTGATCATATGACGCTCGATCTGCGCCATCAACTCCCGTTGATCAAACGGCTGCATCAGGAAGTCGTTGGCCCCGGCCTCCAGGGCGCGCTGCATCTTTTGCTTCTCATAGTTACTGACCAGCACCAGGATCGGCACATTGCGCCAGCCCTGGGTGTTGCGGATGTTCATGATCATGCCACTGTCATTATCGGAGGAAGCCTTGTGGCCCATGATAATCAGGCACGGTGACAGATTCCCATCCTGCATGACATGATTCTGGTGGTGGGGATTGACTGCAATCACATTGAAACCTTCGCGGGACAACAGATAGTCGAGCAGAAATGCCATGCGGGCATCTTCCTCGACCACGAGGATGGTGTTGTTTACATCTGCAGTAGCCATCGTTATAACCTCTAACTTCTATAAACCAGCTAAATAACGTATTACAGCTTCCTGCGTTGACGTTGTTTTTTTGTCGGCCATGCGGCAAAGCCCCTTTAGTGCATTTTTGTTAATTTGTGACTAAAGTTTCTCGAATAACGGCACAAGAAGTGCCAATTTGAGCCAGCCCGTTAGACCAGCGGGTTTTATGGCTAGACGGGAGGAAATAGTAAGGTGGATACCCTGACCCATGCCCTGAGCGGCATGCTCGCCGCGAGGGCGAGTCATCGGCAAGGCCGTACGGTAGCGATACCGGGCCTGAGCCTGCGCAGCCGTATGGCGGCCGGTTTTCTGGCCTCGGCCTTCCCGGACAGCGACATCATCTTCCGGTTTTTCGGCGACCTGAGCTATCTCAACAACCATCGCGGCATGACCCATTCCATCATTATGTTACCGCTCTGGGCCCTGTTACTCGCGGTGGTCTTTGCCTGGCTATGGCGGGGCCGGTATACATGGCGGGCCTTTTACGGCGTGAGTGCAATAGGTATCGGCATCCATATCCTCGGTGACCTGATTACCGCCTATGGCACCATGATCCTGGCGCCATTCGATATGAGTAAATTTGCCTTCCCTACCACCTTCATCCTCGATGCCTGGTTCAGTGGGATTATCGTGCTGGCGCTATTGCTTGCCTGGCGATTCAGACAGCAGGCGAGAGTGATCGCGATTGCCGGGCTGGTAGGATTGACTGGCTATGTCGGCTATCAGGCCCACCTGCACCAGCGGGCGATCGGTATTGCCGAATCCTACCGGGCGAGTCAGGGCTGGGCCGATGCCAGGGTGTATGCCTTGCCCCAGTTTCTGTCGCCCTATCACTGGAAGCTGCTGATCAGCCACGGTGACCAGTACCATGTGGCCTACGTCAACATCATAAAAAAGGCCACCCCCATCCAGTTGCCAGGTGATAAGCCGGGCTTTATCACGCAGGTACGGGCCTATTTCAAACCAGCCGACAGGCTCGAGTGGCTGGTGCATGATCGTTATGGTAAACAGGCCGCGGAACAGGATGTGGCCCGACAGATCTGGTCCCTTGATCTGCTGCGCGACATCCGTCATTTCATGGCATTCCCTGCACTGGAGCGTATCGAACAGCGGGAGGAAGGTACCTGCGGCATCTTTGTCGATCACCGTTTTGTCGTCGACGGTATGCGTATCCCACCATTTCTGTTTGGGGCCTGCCGTCATCTACAGCAAGACTGGCAGTTGTATCGGTTTAAGGAAGGTAAGGCCATCCAGATCATGTAGTGATAGATAGTTTGCTGGATCGTTGTAAACGGACAAGGCTTGACGAATAATGGAATTGATTCGACAAAACCATAAACCATAGATATGAAAATTGTTTCAGGCGCACAAACCGGTGTAGATCGGGCGGCACTCGATGCCGCACTGGAATG
>JAHEDB010000520.1 GCA_024641465.1 Chromatiales bacterium
ATCTCGATGACACCCTGGTGATACATCAACGCCTGCAGGTTAAACGCACCGTCCTTACCCATATTGATCACCATTTTGATATCTGGCTAAATGAATTTGGCCATCAACTACCTGAGTCGGTCATGATCGGGCAGGATGGCAGGCAAGTTTTTCCTTTTTAGAAATTATGCACACTGCACTGCTCGCCATTGGTTTGTCAGTTTTAATGCACGTCGCCTGGAATCTGCTGGCCCGGCATGTCACGGCGCGCTGCAATTTCCTGTGGTGGGGGCTGCTGATCCATCTGCTGGTATTGGGGCCATGGGCCTTGTGGCGATTGGTGCTTGATAGTCATTGGAATTCTGAGTTGCTTGTCGCGATGTTGATCTCCGCTGCGGCCAATACCCTTTACTTTATCGCCTTGCGTCAGGCCTATCGCTTTGCCCCGGTGGCGCTGGTCTACCCATTGGCGCGAAGCTCGCCGATATTGATTGCCCTTTGGGCATGGCTCTTATTTGGACACACCCTATCAACAATGGCCCTCGTCGGGATTACGGTGAGTGTGGCTGGTTTGTGGTTGCTGGCGGGCTCCGGCAGCAAGGGCGATTCGGCACATGCTATCCCCTGGGCCATGCTGGCGGCATTGTGTACCAGTGTTTATTCACTGAGTGATAAAGTGGCGGTCGGCCATCTGCCCGGCTTCGGTGCACAACTCGGCTTTATCTCGGTGGGCTATGCTGCGTCCTTTGTGGGGCTCAGTCTGGTTCAGTATCGGCAACACCGACACTTCGTCCCGCCATGCAGACCCGCGCTACGTTATCTTCTGCTCGGTGGCGTTTTTATCGGCACGGCCTATGCCCTGGTGGTGCGGGCCATGCTTGAATTGCCGGCCGCCTATGTGGTTGCCTACACCAATACCGGCATCGTCCTGGCAACGCTGCTGTCTGTCGGGTTGTTCAGGGAAAGGCAATACTGGCGGCGGCGCTTACTGGCAACCGTCGTCGTCGGTGTGGGCTTGCTGGTTCTGGGTCTTGATATATATGCTTGATCATATATATGGATAGGTGTATATTAAGGGTCATGAATCTCCAGCCAAACACATTTTTTCAACTTCTTTCCGATGACACTCGCCTGCGTTGTTTGCTGCTCATGCAACAGCAGGGCGAATTGTGTGTCTGTGAACTGACCCATGCCCTCGGCATCATCCAGCCCAAGGTCTCCCGCCACCTGGCGAGCTTGCGAGACGGGGGGCTGGTGTCGGACCGGCGGCAGGGGCAGTGGATCTATTACCGGATTCATCCCGAGTTAGCCGACTGGGCAAGACAGGTGATCGAGACCACGGCCGGGGAGGTCAACGGATTGCATCCATTCAGGGGCGATCTGGCGGCGCTATTGAACATGCCAAACCGACCGGGCGCGGCATGCTGCGCCTGAAATAATTTCACCACCAAGACGCCAAGACACCAAGGAAAATTTATTTATCAAAAAAATTTGGCGTCTTGGTGGTGAATATTTAAAAAGTAAAATGAGACGGATTAGAAAATGAAAATACTTTTTTTATGCACCGGCAATTCCTGCCGTTCACAGATCGCCGAAGGCTGGGCAAAGACCCTGGGCGGCGATCGCTTTGAAGTTTATTCCGCCGGGATCGAATCCCATGGCAAGAATCCACGGGCGATTGCGGTGATGCAAGAGGCGGGGGTCGATATCTCGGCGCAGGAATCCACCAAGTTGACCGATGCGATGCTGGCCGGTATCGATTACGTGGTGACGGTGTGTGGCCATGCCGACGAACACTGTCCGGTGTTACCGGCACAGACGCGCAAGGAACACTGGCCGCTGTCGGACCCGGCCAAGGCGACGGGTAGTGAAGAAGAGATCATGGCGGTATTTCGCGCCAGCCGTGATGATATCAAACAACGCGTAGCGGATTTGCTGCAACGTCTGTCATAACGAGACGCAGAGATCATTTAACATGAATCAGAAAAAGTTAAGCAGCGAAATGAATCTGTTTGAGCGTTACCTCAGTCTGTGGGTCGCCTTGTGTATCGTGACGGGGATCGGCCTTGGACATTTCCTGCCTGACCTGTTTCAGGCCATCGGTCGTCTGGAGGTGGCACACATTAACCTGCCGGTAGCGGTGCTGGTGTGGTGCATGATCATCCCGATGCTGCTCAAGATCGATCTCAAGGCCCTCAAGGGTGTCGGTCGGCACTGGCGGGGTGTGGGTGTCACCTTGTTCGTTAATTGGGGGGTCAAACCCTTTTCCATGGAAAAGGG
>JAHEDB010000081.1 GCA_024641465.1 Chromatiales bacterium
CACCTCAAAGAAATGTAGAAACTTTTGTCTGACCGCATTGTTGAGGCGAAGCACCTTGCAAAAACTGTCGAGCAGAAACATGCCGTCGGTCGGAGTGCTGACACAGACCGCCTTTTCGATCTGCATGTCGGTATGTTTGAGGGTGTAACCCAGCACGAAGGCACCGAAGGAATGGGCGATCACCGCCTTGATAGGGGCGTAGTGTTTGGCGACGGCATGTACGGCCTCACTGATCTTGAACAGGGTGGTGGCCTTGCCGGGGCTCTGGCCGTGGCCGGGGGCATCGAGGGCGACCACGCGATATCCCGCACTGACCAGGGGGGCGGCAAAGGCGCCCATCTGACTGCCGCGGCCACTCCAGCCATGCAGTAACAGGATCGTTTCCTTACCCTCTCCCCATTCATATACCGCCACTGGCCCATGCGGGAGATCGAGAAAAGACTGTCTGGCCTGTTGTCGCCAGACCTGTTCGCGAGGCGGTTCGGGATAGCGGGGTGAGACAAACCAGTAACGATAGGCGCGTCGCGCCGCCCAGGTGGTGGAGAGTAATGACTGGATGCGAAAGGAAAGGCGCAGCCAGCGCAACAACGGCGGCGCCTTGCGTTGTGTCTGACGCTTATTGGTATGCAGGGAGGGCATGACAATCCTTTGGCCCGGTCTGGTCGGGAATGAACAAGATTATAAAGGGATCAGCAGCGTTACTTAAAGGTGTGGCAGATCAGATCTGCGTCACGACCTTACGGGAATCGGCCTTTTCAGGCACAAAGTACTGACAGGCATGTTTGATTAGATCGAGCTGATTGTGGTTGTGGTGATAGAGGGCGTATACCACGCGGTCGATAGCGGGTGCGTCCTTGACACGATAAAGCTGGCCGGCGTCGATGTAGCGGCTCACCATGGGCTCGGTAATATAGGCTGTGCCGCCACGGCTGAGGATGATGTCGCGCGCCAGGCGCGCCAGCATCACGCGCATGCTGGGGATGGGGGCATCGGGAAAATAGCGGGCGTGGGCATTGGCGAAGGAGGTGCCCCAGTCTACCAGGATATAGTCTTTCTTCATGGCATCGACGGCGCTGAGATTCGGTGTCGAGGAGACCATGATCAGGGGCACATGGGCTGCCTCGACACACTCCAGATCACCGGATTGAGGGTCATCAAATACGAAGGCCATGTCAATGCTGCGCTCCTGGGTGCGGCGCAGTAATACATCCGGGGAATGTACCTCGGCGTGCAGGATGAGCCCGGGTCGGGTCTGATACAGGAACTGGATCCAGTCCTGCAGGATGGAGTCCCACAAACTGGTCGCGGCGCCAACCACCAGGGGGATGTGATCACCCTCGGCGATGCCGATCTCCTGCCGGGCGCGTACCCAGTTGGTGACGATATTCTCGGCATAGCGGATCAATCGATGTCCGGCATCGGTGAGCTTGATGTTGTTGCGTTGGCGGACGAACAGCGGCATGCCGATCTGGTCTTCGAGCATCTTGATGCGTGCACTGACCGTAGACTGGCTTACATAAAGGTTATTCGCGGCCTGCCCAAAGTGGCGGGTGCGATTGACTTCCAGGAAGGTTTTCAGGGCGTCGATGTCCATGGAGCAGCCTGTGATTATAGTTTTGTTTGATTATAGTCCCAAATCGTCAGAATTGGAGATACCGATGGAGGAATTTTGTGGATTCTTTGGCTAAAAAAGGCGCTAGTTGTTTTGTTCTCGATGTGGGTGCTGCTAACTATAAACTAAATAATGCCTGGTCGATTATGCTTTTGCATTGAAAGGGTCAATAAATCTCGTTTTATTTTCATCACGAAAGGGACTAAATAGCCGTTAAGACTGTTTTAGATCGAGACTGGCGGCACGAGTTGCCTTGACTATTTTAAGTGGAGCGGATGGATATGAAAAACAACAGTTTTGTGTTGGCTATGGTAGTGGTGCTGGGTGGATTCATGCCTTTTAGCAGTTATGCAGTGGATACAAAGGCGGCTGAAGAGGATATCAAGGTCACCTGTAGGGAAGAATCTAAAAACGCCGAAAGCGCAGAAATCTATTATGCGGAATGCGTGGCGGACAAACTACAGGCCTTACGGGAGAATCAGAGTGGAAATGCGGACGTGCGTCCTGAAAAGGGTTAATGCACGCCTGAGTGATTAGTTAACGTATGAATTAAAAAACCGAAGCCATTGGCTTCGGTTTTTTTTATACCGTTTCTTCCAGTCCCAGTTCCTTGATCTTGCGTGTCAGGGTATTTCGCCCCCAGCCCAGCAGGGCGGCGGCGTCCTGGCGGCGGCCACCGGATTTTTGCATCGCGGTTTCGATCATGATGCGTTCAAATTCCGGCGTGGCGCTGTCGAGGATGCCGGACTCGCCATTGGCCAGTTGTCGTTCGGCCCAGCGGCGCAGGGAATCCTGCCACTTCATATCCGTGCCGGTGCTGACCGTGGTCTCTTTTAACTCGGGCGGCAGGTCATCGATATGGATCTCCTGGCCCGGTGACATCACCGTCAACCAGTGACAGACATTCTCCAGTTGCCGTACGTTACCCTGCCAGTTGAGTCCGGCGAGGTATTGCGCGGCGCCTTTATCGAGAGACTTGGCTTCCATGCCGAGTGACTTGGCGGCGCTGTTGAGGAAGTGCCGGGCCAGGCTGGGAATATCTTCCCGCCGTTCTCGCAGCGGTGGGATATGGATCCGAATGACGTTGAGACGATGAAACAGATCCTCGCGGAACAGCCCATCGCTGACGCGTTTTTCGAGGTTCTGGTGGGTGGCGGCGATGATGCGCACATCCACCTTCACCGGTTGATGGCCGCCGACACGATAGAACTCACCATCGGCCAGCACTCGTAATAAACGGGTTTGTAGTTCGGCGGGCATGTCGCCGATCTCATCGAGAAATAGCGTGCCGCCGTTGGCCTGTTCGAATCGGCCCTGGCGGGCATTTTGCGCGCCGGTGAAGGCGCCCTTTTCATGGCCAAACAATTCCGACTCCAGTAAATCGCGCGGGATCGCCGCCATGTTGAGGGCGATGAAGGGTTTGCTGGCGCGTGGACTGTGGCGATGCAGGGCCTGCGCCACCAGTTCCTTACCGGTGCCGGATTCACCATTGATCAACACGGTGATGTTGGAACGTGACAGCCGACCGATGGCGCGAAACACCTCCTGCATGGAGGGTGCGGCGCCGATGATCTCGGGCACGGCAAGATTGTCACCGGCCTGGGTCGTGTTGGCCTGACTGCGGCGGTGTTGTACCGCGCGTCGCGCCAGGTCCACGGCCTCATCGACATCAAACGGTTTGGGCAGATATTCAAACGCGCCGCCCTCGTAGGCCGATACCGCGCTGTCCAGATCGGAGTGGGCGGTGATAATGATGATCGGCAGATTGGGGTGATCGGCGTGGATCTGTTTGAGCAGGGTCAACCCGTCCATGCCCGGCATGCGAATGTCGGTGATGATCGCATCGGGGGTTTTTTTGTGCAGTTGGCGCAGTACACCATCGGCGCTGTCAAAGGTTTCGACTTCCATATCGGCCTGTTTCAGCGCCTTGTCCAGCACCCAGCGAATGGAGCGGTCGTCGTCGACAACCCAGATACAGTCCTTAGTCATGCGTGTGTTCCCCGGCCGTGATCGGTAAGATGATTGAAAATATGGTTTCACCCGGTTTGCTGTCGCATTCGATCAGCCCGCCGTGTTGTTGAATCAGTGTTTGGGCGATGGACAGACCCAGGCCCGTGCCGTCGGCGCGGCCGGTGATCATCGGGAAGAAGATCTGTTCCTTGATGTTTTCCGGTACACCGGGACCGTTGTCGATGATCTGGATATTGGCGGCGAGGCGGTGGCTCTCCTGCCCAATGGTGTATTTGCGCAGGATACGGGTGCGAATGCGGATCTCACCCTTATCATTCATCGCCTGACAGGCGTTACGCACGATATTCAAAATGGCCTGAATGAGTTGATCCGGATCGGCGGTGACGTCGGGGATACTCGGGTCATAATCGCGCTGGATCTGGATCGCCGTGTGTTTTTCCGCCAGCACCAGGCTGCGTACCCGTTCCAGCACTTCAATAATATTGACCGCCTTCTTACGCGGCATGCTGTTGGGGCCGAGGATGCGATTGACCAGATTCTGCAGGCGATCCGCCTCTTCGATGATCACCCGGGTGTAATCCTTGAGCGACTCATCGTGTAATTCCTTTTCCAGCAGCTGCGCTGCGCCGCGCAGACCGCCGAGGGGATTCTTCACTTCATGGGCCAGGCCGCGCAACAATTCGCGGGTGGCCTTTTGTTGCGCCACCAGGCTTTCGTCGCGGGTGATGCGCAGCAGGCGGTCGAGACGATTCATCTCGACCATCAATTCCTTTTCGGCCTGATCGTTGTGCAGCGCGGTGACGATCATGTCGACGGTGATCTCCTGTTGCGCCAGCAACAGCAGTTTTTGTTCATGCTTGGTTATGGGGTGGCCGGTGGTCAGCACCTCTTGCAGGGCATTGAGCATGGGCGCGTCGATGTGCAACAGCTCCACCAGCGGCAGACCGAGCAGGCGGGGTGCGCTGACGGCAAACAGCATTTCACCGGCGGGGTTGATATAGCGCAGGCGCAGGTTTCGATCAAACAGCAACACTACCGAGTGCAGGGTATCCAGCACACGTTGTTTGATCATGCTATCTGTCTTATCGGTCATTGGGGCCACGGCATTCATGGATTAGCATTTTGCAATATTCAAACCAGCTTTGGTCAGACTTGGTGCAATTGCTCGGGATGGCTGGCAGTAGTTTGTAACCTATTGATTAATCAGAATATAAAAGTCTGTAATTCGGTGGTTTCGGCATGTGTGATGGGCAGCCGTCGAGGTACTGGTGACTCATATTAGCGCAATTTATATTTGCGTGCACCAAAATAGTGCATGCAGAAGGGGGCTTGTTGTTACTAGTGGCCGGCCGCGGGTTTTTTGAATTGGCGTAGCAAATAGAACGTAATGGGATCGGCGCTGATCAGCACCTTATTACTTTGGTCGACGACGCGGACGAGCAGGGTGTGGCTGCCGCGCTCGGTATTCTTCAATGACGCCGGGCCAGCGGCCTTGAGCACACTCTTGCCATCGACCAGGTATTCGACCTGATGGCCCAATCCGGCCTGCAGGGCGGGTGTCAGGCTGAAGCTGACATTGATATCGCCGTTATTGGAGCGAACCGCCTCGTTACGGGCCGGGCTGGTAATGCTGAGTGCGGTGTAAGGGCTGCTGGAGGCAACGACTGGCTTGATCTTCACCTGCGGTTCAGACCTGGGGACAGGGGTGGAGGCGGCAGGCGGGGGGGCGGCGAATTTATAGGTTGGCAGGGCCTCCATCTTGAGTTCTTCCGAGCCCCTGGTCGGCTGGTCACTAAACTCGACGACTCCGTCCGGGTGGAATTTGCGAAAGACCTTTTTGTCTTCGTCGGCCTGCGGGGCCGGGTCCGCGGCGGTGGCCGTTATCAGGGGGATAAGCAGACTGGCAAAAATAAGGGTCGGAATGAACGAGGGCTTTAACATGCTTTAAGCATAAACAAGCCTTGCCTGTTTCGCCAGCCATAAAAAAAACGCCCCCTTGCGGGGGCGTCCTTGTCTTGCAAACAGCGTCTGGATTAGAGGCTGTAGTACATGTCGAACTCGATCGGGTGAGTCGTCATGCGGATGCGGGTGACTTCTTCCATTTTCAGGGTGATGTAGGCATCGATCACGTCGTCGCTGAATACACCGCCGACCTTGAGGAAGTCGCGATCCTTGTCCAGGGCGTCCAGGGCTTCATCCAGTGCACAACATACGGTCGGAATTTCTTTCAGCTCTTCCGGCGGCAGGTCATACAGGTTCTTGTCCATGGCATCGCCAGGGTGGATCTTGTTCTTGATACCGTCCAGGCCGGCCATCATCATGGCGGCAAAGGCCAGGTAAGGGTTGGCCATCGGGTCCGGGAAACGGACTTCGATGCGGCGGCCCTTTGGATTGGCGACATAGGGGATACGGATCGAGGCGGAACGGTTGCGGGCGGAATAGGCCAGCAGGACCGGGGCTTCGAAACCGGGCACCAGGCGCTTGTAGCTGTTGGTGGACGGGTTGGTGATGGCATTCAGGGCCTTGGCGTGCTTGATGATACCGCCGATGTAGAACAGGGCAGTCTCAGACAGGCCACCGTACAGGTCACCGGAGAACAGGTTGTTGCCACCCTTGGCCAGGGACTGGTGCACGTGCATACCGGAGCCGTTGTCACCCACCATCGGTTTGGGCATGAAGGTCACGGTCTTGCCATAGGCATGGGCGACGTTGTGGATAACGTATTTCATACGCTGGTTCCAGTCGGCGCGTTCTACCATGGTGCTGAACCTGGTGCCGATTTCGCACTGGCCGGCAGTGGCCACTTCGTGGTGGTGCACTTCGACGGGCACGCCCACTTCTTCGAGGGCCAGACACATGGCGGCACGGATGTCGTGCAGTGAATCAACCGGGGGAACGGGGAAGTAACCGCCCTTGACGCCGGGACGGTGACCCATGTTGCCGTCACCATAGACTTTTTCTGAGTTCCAGCCGGCTTCTTCGGAGTCGATCTTGACGAAGCAGCCGCTCATGTCAGAGCCCCAACGGACGTCGTCGAGGATGAAGAATTCGGGTTCAGGACCGAAGAAGGCCTTGTCGGCCAGGCCGGTGCTGGCCAGGTAGGCCTCGGCGCGTTTGGCCAGTGAGCGCGGGTCGCGTTCGTAGCCCTGGCCGGTGGACGGTTCGATAATGTCACAGGTGACGATCAGGGTCGGTTCATCGGTGAACGGGTCGATGAAGGCGGTGTTGGCGTCTGGCATGAGGATCATGTCAGAGGCTTCAATGCCCTTCCAGCCGCCAATGGATGAACCATCGAACATCTTGCCTTCGATAAAGGTCTCGGCTTCAACGGTGTGGGCCGGTACAGAGACGTGCTGCTCTTTACCGCGGGTATCGGTGAAACGGAAGTCGACAAACTTCACGTTCTGGTCTTTCATTAACTTCAGTACTTTGTCTGACATTTGGATGTCTCCTCCAGGTAAAACAATTCAGTTACAAGAAAATGGGTAATTTTGTTGCCATGCAAGTGCATTTACCATGCCACTAGATAAGTTGTTGATTTAACGTATCAATGGCCATGGTTTGGGAAAAGAATGCACCTGTTTAGTGCGCAAAAAACCCATAATGCACTATTATGGTGCATTAATGATAATGGAGTCTTATCTGGCCAATTTCGCTGAGACGGTCAGCAATTCGGTCAAAACGCCGTTTGAGTTCTTCTCCCTTGCGCGGATCATGCGCGATCACGGCCAGTGGTAGCAAGAGTTCGACGTCAATTTTTCCCTCCAGGTAGTGCAGGGTGATGTCGTCGATCTGTCGGGCCTCGTCGATATCGGCCCAGGCCTGGTCGAGTTTTTTCAGCAGGGCATCGCGTAGCGGCAGGCCGGCATTGGGTGCATGTTGTTCATCGTCTTCCGGGTCGATGTGCACCATTACATCGCTGACCTCGTCAAATTGTTTGATCAGGGTGTGGCGCACGGTCTCACTGATCTGGTGCCCTTCCGAGACGCTGACCTGGGGCTGGACCTGGATATGCACGTCCACCAGGGCCTCGCCACCCATCAGGCGGGTGCGCAGGATGTGCAGGGTCTTCACCCCGTCAATATTGAGGATCGTCTGGCGCAGTTGTTCGACCTTTGCCGGATCCAGACCGGTGTCGATCAACTCGCGCAGGCTGTGCCAGGTCAGGTCCCAGCCGATCTTGGCGATCATGAAGGCGACACCGACCGCCGCCACGGCATCGAGATAGTTCAGCCCGGCCATGCTGCCGGCCACGCCGATCACCACCACCACCGAGGAAATGGCGTCGGTGCGGGAATGCCAGGCATTGGCCTTGAGCATATTGGAGCGATACTTGCGCGCCGCCCGCATGGTGTAGTGATAGATGGCTTCCTTGCTGACGATGGAGATCACGGCCACCACCAGGGCCCACATACCCGGGATCCACAATTCTTCCGGATGGAACAGGCGTTCGATGGCGTCATAACAAATGCCAACGGCGACGGCGAGCAGGGCGAGGCCGAGGCCGACAGTGGCGACGGTCTCGATGCGGCCGTGGCCGTAGGGGTGTTCCTCATCGGCGCCGGACTGGGAGTGTTTGGCGGCGTAGATCACAATGATGTCGGTACCGAGGTCTGACAGGGAATGGATA